>JBKBNR010000057.1:0-11303 GCA_046295315.1 Hyphomicrobiaceae bacterium | reverse complement strand
GGTCATCCTTGGCGTGCTCCCCCTTGTCGATCTGGCGCTGACCGGCTCACTGCTGATCATCGTTATCTTCTCCGGCTACGAAAATTTCGTCTCGCGGATCGACCACGGCAACCACAAGGACTGGCCCGAGTGGATGGGCAAGATCGACTTCAGCGGCCTGAAGTTGAAGCTCCTGTCGTCGATCGTCGCCATCTCGGCCATCCAGCTGTTGAAGCAGTTCATGAGCCTCAACACCGTATCCGACCGCGATCTGATGTGGCTGGTCATCATTCACGTCGTGTTCGTGACGTCGAGCGTGTTCCTGGCGCTTTCCGACCGGATCGCTGGGCATGGCGGCGCGCACGGCAAAGGCGGGCCCGGTGGCGACCACGACGACGGCCGCAAGGACCGCGACCTGCCCTCGGGTTCGGCCGTCAAAGGCAATCACGACCACTCCGGCAGAGCGTCGTCGTCGACGACCCCACATCGACCGGCGCGCAATGGCCCGATCGTCATCGAGGCCGCACCGGCCGCGCGCGACGCCGACGACGAGCCTCCCGCGCCGGCGCCGTCGCGGGGACCAAAGCGGACGCTGAACTGAATGATGGAGCGGCACGTTACGGTTGCGCTTCAAAGCGTACCTTGGCGGCAGTGGACAAGGCGTCGTTGCGCTCGGTGACGTAATAGTTGCCAAGCACTAGCACATCCATGCCTGTACGCAGATAGCAGGAAATCGCCTCCTCCGGCCGGCAGACGATCGGCTCGTGGCGGTTGAACGACGTGTTGAGCAGTACCGGGACGCCGGTGATCTCGCCGAACGCCTCGATCAGATCGTAGTAGCGCTCGTTCTGCTCGCGACGCACCGTTTGGATGCGTCCCGTCCCGTCGATATGTACCGCCGACGGCATCGAGGTGATCTTGTCGGCATGAACGCGCGGCGCCATGGTCATGAACGGATCGGGCTGGCTGATTTCGAAGAACTCCGTCGCGCGCTCTTCCAGCACCGCCGGCGCGAAGGGGCGGAAGCTCTCACGGTGCTTGATCTTCGAGTTGATGATCTCGCGCATGTCGGCGCGGCGCGGATCGGCCAGGATCGAGCGGTTGCCGAGCGCGCGGGGACCGATCTCGAAGCGCCCCTGGAACCAGCCGACGATTTTACCTTCGGCCAGATCGCGGGCGGTGCGCTGGATGAGCGCGTGCGTGTCGATCCGCTCCGCCGTGAGACCTGCCCGCTCCAGGGCGCCGGCAATAGCCGCGTCGTCGAACTCGAGGCCGTAGAACGGGTGGATCATCTCGAAGCGGCGCGGCTGGCCGAGCGTCTGATGGTAGTGCCAGAGCGCACTGCCGAGCGGCGCGCCCGTATCCGACGCGCAGGGCGGCACCCAGACGCGCTCGAACTCGGTTTCCGCGAGCACGCGGGCATTGGCCACGCAGTTGAGTGCCACGCCGCCGGCCAAGACCAGATTGCGCGATGGAAACTGCTGCGCAATGGCCCTCACGATGTGCAGGATGGTCTCCTCGGTCATCACCTGCAACCCGCGGGCGATGGCATAGTGGCGGTCGCCGAGCGGCTCGTCCTTCTTTCGCGGCGGGCCGAAGCGGTCGTAGAACTTGCCGCGGAAGGGGCGGAACTCCCCGTACCGCTGATAATCGAAATACGACATGTCGACCTGATAGCGCCCGCCCGGCTCGAGCCGGATCAACTCGCGGAACAGGGGCACCAGGCTGTCGTCGCCATAGGCGGCGAGCGCCATGACCTTGCCTTCGTCGGAAAAACCGCCGAAGCCCAAGTATTCCGTGACGACGGTGTAGACGACACCTACCGAGTTGAAGATGCCGGTGGTCCAATGGCGCTCGATGCCGCGCCGATCTGCCGTATAGACGCTGGTCGAGGCATCGTCGCCGAAGCCGTCCATGACCAGGATCGTCGCGTCCTCGAACGGCGAGACGAAGAACGTCGCCGCGTGGGAATCGTGATGGCCGACGTTGACGATGCGCGGCAGCGGCCGCTCGCCGACGAGGCGCTTCAGGCGGCGGCGCAGATAGTGATTGAGAAGCACGATCTCGTTGCGCTGCGGCGTGTGCGAGGCTTCGAGAAGAAAACTGAGGCTCGCCGGCAAGCCCTTCAGCATCGCCTTGGCGAAGCTGGCACGCAGGCGCTTGACGTCCCACGGCGTCGTAATCACGTCGACACTGTCGATGCCGGCGAGGTCGGCGCCGAGCGCCGCCTGCAGCGACAGCGTCGGGAACGCCTTGGTGCGCTTGACGCGGTTGAGACGTTCCTCCTCGAGGATGAGCGTCGGCAGCCCGTCGTCGACGAGCGCGATACCGCTGTCGTGCGTGGCGCCAACTAGTCCGAGAACGCGCACGTCAACTCACCGCTTCCAAGCGTCGATTTCGAGAAAGGCCCTCGATGCCACGCCGCCGAGCACTTTGCACCAACACCGATCCGGCGGCGACAGTGGCGTCTATTCATGCTTACCGTGGCAATGCTTGTACTTCTTGCCGGATCCGCACGGGCAGGGCGCGTTGCGCGAGACGCGCCCCCAAGTCGAAGGATCGCCGGGGTCGGAAGCCACGCCGCTGCGCCGGCTCTGCACCGGATCGCGGCGTTCCCCGCCACCGCCCCGTCCGTCGAGCGTCGAGCCGCCCAGCAGCGCCGCGTCGGCCATCGAGAATTCGTCGAGGCCGGTCAACGGGTCGAGGTGGTGCGCTTCCATCTGCGGCAACTCGTGCGGCTCGAGGAATCGCGCGCCGCCACCGCCCGCCGCTTCCGGGTTGAGTTCGATGTGCATGAGTTGGCCGGTCGTCGCTTCGCGCAGCTTCTCCAGCATCGCCTCGAACAGGACGAACGCCTCGCTCTTGTATTCGTTCAACGGGTCGCGCTGACCGTAAGCGCGGAAGCCGATCACCTGACGCAGATGTTCGAGCGTCACGAGATGCTCGCGCCAGAGATGGTCGAGCGTCTGCAGCAGCACCATCTTCTCGATTTCGCGGTAGAGCTCAGGTCCGACTTCCCTGGCCTTTTCCTCGGCCCGCGCGTCGACAGCCTTCGTCAGCCGCTCCTCGATTTCCTGATCGGCAATGCCTTCTTCCTCTGCCCAAGCCGGAATGTCGAGGTCGAGGCCGAAGATCCTCTGCACCGCCTCCTTCAAGCCGGCGCTGTCCCACTGCTCGGCGTAAGCCTTCTCCGGAATGTGCCGCGCAACCAGCTCACGCACCACCTGATGGCGCATGTCGGTGACGGTTTCTTCGAGATTATCTTGCGCCATGAAGTCGATGCGCTGCTCGAAGATGACCTTGCGCTGGTCATTCATCACGTCATCGTACTTCAGGATCTGCTTGCGGATATCGAAGTTGCGCGCCTCGACCTTCTTCTGCGCCATCTCGAGGCTCTTGTTCATCCAGCGATGCGCGATCGCCTCGCCTTCTTTGAGGCCGAGCGTGCGCACCACGGTATCCATGCGCTCCGAGCCGAAGATGCGCATCAGATCGTCGTCGAGCGCCAGATAGAACTTCGACCGGCCCGGGTCGCCCTGACGGCCCGAACGGCCGCGCAACTGGTTGTCGATGCGGCGGCTTTCGTGACGTTCGGTGCCGAGCACGTAGAGACCACCCGCTTCGAGTGCCACCTGCTTCTTGGCGCCGACGTCGGCGGCGATCTCGGCCTGCTTCTTCGCGATCTCGCTTTCGCCCGGCTCGCGGCCCTGCGCGCGCTCTTCGCTGATCCAGTCGCGAACGCGATACTCCACGTTGCCGCCGAGCTGGATGTCGGTGCCACGGCCGGCCATGTTGGTGGCGATCGTCACGGCGCCCGGCACACCGGCCTGCGCGACGATGTTGGCTTCCTGCTCGTGGTAGCGGGCGTTGAGCACCTGATGCGGGATGACCGGTTGGCCGGACTTCGATTTGCGCGCCAGCTCCTGCAGATGGCCGCCGATGCTCTCGAAGTACTCTCTGAGCTCCTTGTCGCGGTCGTGTTTCAGGTCGGCGGCTTGCGCCAGAACCTTCGCACCGAGGTCGGCGATGTACTTCTTGTCCGAGAGCAGCGCCGAAAGCTGTTCGGATTTCTCGATCGAAACCGTGCCGACCAGCAACGGCTGGCCGCGGCGCTCGCAGTCGGCGATCGTCATCACGATGGCGGCCAGCTTTTCCGGCTGAGTGCGATAAATCTCGTCGTCGTCGTCGATACGCGCGATCGGGCGGTTGGTCGGGATCTCGAGCACGTCGAGCCCGTAGATGTCCATGAACTCGCTGGCTTCCGTGTTCGCCGTGCCGGTCATGCCGGCGAGCTTGTCGTAGAGTCGGAAGTAGTTCTGGAAGGTGATCGAGGCGAGCGTCTGGTTCTCCGGCTGGATCTTCGCCCGCTCCTTGGCTTCCAGCGCCTGATGCAGGCCCTCCGAATAGCGCCGGCCCGGCATCATGCGGCCAGTGAACTCGTCGATGATGACGACCTCGCCCGACTTGACGATGTAGTCCTTGTCGCGCTGGAACAGCTTGTGCGCCTTCAGCGCCTGATTGACGTGGTGGACGACGGTGACGTTCTCGATGTCGTAGAGCGACGCCCCCTTCAACAGCCCGGCTTCCGCCAGCATCTGCTCGATGCGCTCGTTGCCGGTCTCGGTCAGCGATACCTGACGCTGCTTTTCGTCCAGTTCGAAGTCTCCGGCATCCAGGCGCGGAATGAACGCGTCGACGGCCACATAGAGCTCGGTGCGATCTTCGACGGGGCCCGAGATGATGAGCGGCGTCCGCGCCTCGTCGATCAGGATCGAATCCACCTCGTCGACGATGGCGAACGCATGGCCGCGCTGCACCATCTCCGACTTGCTCATCTTCATGTTGTCGCGGAGATAATCGAAGCCGAGCTCGTTGTTGGTCGCATAGGTCACGTCGCAGGCGTACTGCTCCTTGCGCTGCTCGTCGTCCAGACCGTGGACGATCGTGCCGACGGTCAGGCCGAGGAAGCGGTAGACGCGGCCCATCCACTCGGCGTCGCGGCGGGCGAGGTAATCGTTGACCGTGACGACGTGCACGCCGTTGCCCGAAAGCGCGTTGAGATAGACCGCGAGCGTGGCGACCAGCGTCTTGCCTTCGCCGGTTTTCATTTCGGCGATATTGCCCTCGTGCAGCACCATGCCGCCGATCAACTGCACGTCGAAATGGCGTTGACCGAGCGCTCGCTTGGCACCTTCGCGCACCGTCGCGAACGCCGGGACGAGCAGTTGATCGAGCGTCTTGGCGCCGGACGCGATCTCGGCCCGGAACATCTCCGTACGCGCCCGCAGGTCGGCGTCGGACAGCTTCTCGAGTTCCGGCTCCAGGGCGTTGATCGCCTCCACTCGCGGCCGGAACGCCTTGACGCGGCGCTCGTTGGACGAGCCGAAGAACTTCGAGGCGAGCGAGCCGAACGAGACCATGAGTGAGGTATCCTCAAAAGAGCAGCGCAGGCAGGGCCGAAGCGCCCGGCCGGTCGTACCGTCGTGGGGGCTGAGTACCAATCTGCTGACGAGCGATGCGCAGCAAACCACTCGCGTGCCGCTCACCGAGCAGCGCGCCAGCAGTTGTATGGACCGCCAAAGCGGCAACGCCGCCTCTTGCCGCCGAGAGATAAGGATCGCGCCACCCCCTTGTCAACGAAATGACCGAGCGCAACAGGGGGCCGCAGCCCTCCCATAAAGGCGGCGAGCAACGAATTGGGCCGGTGCCACAGGGTCGCTGATCTCTCGAAAACTTAACTTGGCAGCCCCGAAGCCGCCGTCTATCCATGCCCCGCCCGCCCGAAACGGCGAGATTGCAGGCCAATTGCACACACCCCCTCCGCGCGCGTGCTTGGGCGTGCCGAGGTGGCAAACTCCTGAGGAGAAACCCTTGAAACGTTTCAGCGCCAAGGCTCTGACGCTCGCCGCGCTCGCCGCGGCCATCGCGACCACGCCGGCAGGCTTTGGGGCGGGCAGCGCTCGCGCCGAGACGGCGGGCAGCAAGGTCGTCGCCACGGTCGACGGCATACCGATCACGGAAGCCGATCTGAAGTTGGCGGAGGACGAAGTGGGACGCGACCTCGGCAGCATCGAGGGCGCGACGAAGCGCCGGGTGCTGGTTGAATTCCTGGTCGAGAACAACCTGTTCGCGAGGGCGGCGGAAGCCGCCAAGATGAACGAGGGTCCCGATTTCGAAAGCCGCATGAAGTATTGGCGCAGCCGCGCACTGCGCGACGCCTACTTCGAGAAGGAAATCAACGGCGCTGTCGGCGAGGCGGCCGCCAAGGCCTTCTACGACGATCAGGTCAAGGCGCTGAAGCCGAAGGAAGAGGTGCAGGCCCGGCACATTCTCGTTGAGAGCGAGGACCTGGCCAAAGAGTTGAAGAAGAAGGTCGACGACGGCGCCGACTTCTCGGCTCTCGCCAAGGAGCACTCCAAGGACCCCGGAACCAAGGACGACGGCGGCATGCTGGGGTATTTCTCCCAGGGCCAGATGGTCCCGCAGTTCGAGCAAGCCGCCTTCGGTCTGCAGAAAGGTCAGGTCTCGGCGCCGGTGAAGAGCCAGTTCGGGTGGCACATCATCAAGCTGGAGGACCGCCGCCTGAAGCCGCCGCCTTCGTTCGACGAGGTCAAGGACCGCATTCTGACGTCGATGATCCACCAGCGCGCCCAGGCCGCCGCCGCGTCGCTGCGCGAGAAGGCCAAGGTCGAGTACATCGATCCCGAGATCAAGGCCGAGGTCGAGCAGCAGACCGGGCAGGCCGAAGCGCAGCAGAAGGAAATCGAGGCGATGATCAAAAAGCAGATCGAAGCCCAGGAGAAGGGCGCCGCACCGGCTGGCGAGCCTGACAAGAAGTGATTTGCCGTTCCACCTCGGACATTCCATCCCACCCGCATCGGGCCGCTTGAAAAAAGCGGCCCGATCTGTTTCGGCTGTCGCCAGTCCAACGAACCGCCGAGAGCCGCACCCCATGGGCAAGATCACGACCGTTTCGCCGTTCGCTCCAGCGAGCCTGCCGAAGCTGCCCGCCATCGACGGCGTCAAATTCGCCACCGCCGAAGCCGGCATCCGCTACGCCAACCGCACCGACCTGATGCTGGCGGTGATGGAACCCGGCACCGTTGCGGCCGGCGTGCTGACGCAATCGAAGACGTGCTCGGCGCCCGTCATCCGCTGCCGCGAGAACCTCGAAAAATCCGGCAAGGCGCGGGTGCTGGTGGTCAACTCCGGCAATGCCAACGCCTTCACCGGCATGAAGGGGCGCGACGCTGTCGAGGCGACTGTTGCCGCCGCCGCCGCCGCCGCCGAGTGCAAGGCAAGCGAGGTTTACGTCTCCTCGACCGGCGTCATCGGCGAACCTCTCGACACGACGAAGTTCACGCATCTGCTGGCAGGCCTCGTCAAGAAGGCCAAAGCCAACGCCTGCGAAGCGGCGGCGCGCGCCATCATGACCACCGACACCTACCCTAAGGTGGCGACGCGGCGGGTCGATCTCGACGGCACGAAGGTGACGATCAACGGCATCTGCAAAGGCGCCGGCATGATCGCGCCCGACATGGCGACGATGCTCTGCTACATCTTCACCGACGCCGCCATCTCGCAGAAGCTGCTGCAACGGCTGCTCTCCGAGCACGTCGAGACGACCTTCAACTGCATGACCATCGACGGCGACACCTCGACCAGCGACACCTGCCTCGCTTTCGCGACAGGAAAAGCCGCGGAAAAGGGTCAGGAGACGATCACCAAGAAGTCCGACAAGCGGCTCGACGTGTTCGGCGCGGCGCTGCATGACCTGATGCGAGACCTCGCCATTCAGGTGGCGAAGGACGGCGAGGGGCTGAGCAAGTTCGTAACCTTCGAGATCACGGGTGCTGAAAGTTTCAAGGCGGCGCGGACGATCGCGCGGGCGTGCGCCAACTCGCCGATCCTGAAGACCGCGATTGCCGGCGAAGACCCTAACTGGGGCCGCGTCGTCATGGCGGTCGGCAAGTCGGGCGAGGCCGCAGATCGCGACAAGCTGAGCATCTGGTTCGGCCCGCATTGCGTGGCGCGCGAAGGGGAACGCGCGGCGGACTACGACGAGAAAACCGTCGCCCAGTATATGAAGGACCGCGAGATCGTTATCCGCGCCGACGTCGGCGTCGGCAAGGCGTCCGCCACCGTCTGGACTTGCGATCTGACCCACGACTACGTCTCGATCAACGCCGACTACCGGAGCTGAAGGAATGGGGCCTGCGGGTTAGCGCACTTTAGCCCGCCCTGCGGGCTCAGGCCGCGACTGCGGCCCGGCGCCGGTGTGCCGCACGCGACCGAAGGGAGCAGCACCACATGGACCCCAAGTTCTGGCTGGAGCGATGGGAAAGAGGCGAGACGGGGTGGCATCGCGACGAGGTGCACCCTGAGCTCGTCGCACACTGGCCATCGCTCGGCCTGCCGGAGAAATCGCGCGTGCTGGTGCCGCTCTGCGGGGCAACGCCCGACATGCGATGGCTCGCCGATCAGGGCCACGAGGTGATCGGCATCGAGCTCTCGCGGCTCGCCATCGAGACGTTTCTCAAGCGCCACCGCGTCTATCACGTGGCGATGGATCAGGACGGCTTTCGCACCTATCTCGGCGGGCGCTACCAGTTCTGGTGCGGCGACATCTTCGCCATGCCGGAGGCAGCGACCGCGGGCGTGACGGCGCTCTATGATCGCGCCAGCCTGGTGGCGTTGCCGCCGGACGCGCGCCAACGGTATGCGCGTTTTCTCAGCGAGCGCCTGGCGCCCGCAACCCGGGGCCTGCTGATTTCCCTCGACTACGATCAGAGCCAGATGAGCGGCCCGCCATTCTCGGTGCCGGATCGCGAAGTCCGCGCCACGCTCAGCGGCGACTTCGACATCGAACGGGTCAGCGGCGCCGATGCCCTCGACGACGCCATGAGAAAGCGCGGTCTTTCGGCGCTTCGTGAGACCACCTACCGGCTGACGCGCAGGGCCGCGACGTGACCAATCCGAAACGCCTGCTCATCGTCGTCGCCATCGCGCTCATCGACGCCGACAACCGCGTGCTCATCTCGCAGCGGCCAGAGGGCAAGCAACTCGCGGGGCTGTGGGAATTTCCAGGCGGCAAGCTCGACGCGGGCGAGACGCCGGAGGCGGCACTCGTGCGCGAATGCCGCGAGGAACTGGGCATCGAAGTCTGCCAAACGTGCCTCGCGCCGCTCACGTTTGCGAGCCACACCTACGACGATTTCCACCTGCTGATGCCGCTCTACATCTGCCGCAACTGGGAGGGCGAGATCGCTCCGCAGGAAGGCCAGCAGATCGCCTGGGTGCGCGCCAACCGCCTGCAGCATTACCCGATGCCGCCCGCCGACGTGCCGCTGCTGCCGGCGCTGCGCGATTTGTTGGGTTAGTTGGGGAAGTCGTAAAGCGCGGCGCACCGGCGCCGGGCCGCAGTCGCGGCCTGACCCGCTGCGCGGATGCGCGCTCCGATCGCCCGCGTTCTTACGCGGACGTGAATCGGCAGCGCAAGAAACTTCCGCTCCGATCGTCCGCGTTCTTCGGCGGGTGGCATTCGCCAGCGTGACGACGTTTCGCCCCTACCCGCCGCCCTCTTTTACCCCCAGCGCATCGGCCAGCCGCATTTGCGCCGAGCCCGGCTGCAAGGGCTTCTGCTGGCTTGCATCGGGCGCCCAGGCGGTCGCGCTCAACACCTCGAATGTTGCGATCACTTTGCCGTCGGCGCGAGCGAAGCGTTCCGCATAAATTTCGCAGGTCCGCACCAGCACGTCGCGGCGCACCGGTGCGCGACGGCGCGCGTTGAGAAAATTACTGGCGCCCATCGCCTTCACGTCGCGCATCAGCGCCAGCGGCGTCGCATACGCCACCGTGATCGTTTCACTGTCGACCACCGGCAGCGCGAACCCGGCGCGTTGCAGCAGCCCGCCCAGCTCGCGCACCTCGATCGATGGTGAAACGCGCGGCGATGCCCCGCCCGTCATCTCCGCTTCCGCGGTGAGCCACGCCTGCCCCAACTCGCCGAGCGTCGCGCCGCCGAGCAGCGCCGCCATGAACAGCCCGTCGGGTTTCAACGCGCGGCGGATCTGTATCAGCGTTCCCGGCAGATCGTTGACGAGGTGCAGCGACAGCGCCGATACCGCAAGATCGAGCGAGCCCGCGGCGAACGGCAGCGCTTCCTCGTCCGCCTGTAGGCGCGGCCCGTCGCATTGCGCCAGCAGTTCCGCGACCGGCTCCACATCGCACATCACGCCGACGCTCGAAACCTGCCTGAGCCGCCGCGACAGCACGCCGTGGTGAGCGCCGATGTTGGCCGCCAGCGGGAACGTGCGCTGCACGATTTCCAGCCGGTCCGCGAGGTCGTCGGCCACGCGATGCAGCAGAAAATCGGCGCTCGACGCCTGCCCGGCCACGCGGCTGCGCCGCCGATGCAGCAGCGCGCGATCGAACGGGCGTGCAGCGTCGTCCGCCGCGCTGGAAAGCGGCACGGGCCCTTGTCCCTCCTGGCGTCCGGTCGTCGGCTTGCTCTGGTGATCCATTCGTCCGATCATCGCGTCGGGCTCGGCGGCGTCGTCTGCCGGCAGTGGCCTGCATAACGCAGTGGGAGGCGGGTTGACCAGCACGGCCGACAACACCCGCGCCAGCCAGCCCGTCTCGGACGGCGGCAACGGCGAAAGCGACAGCATTCCCCCGCGATCCCGCTGGCAGACGGCGCGCACCGCCGCCGCAGGTGCGCTGGCGCGGATTGCCGACATCGTCGTGCCGCCGGTGTGCACCGCCTGCCAGACGCCCATGGGCAGCCACGACACGCTCTGCCCCGCCTGCTGGCGCCAAATCGATTTCATCCGCCCGCCGCTCTGCGACCGGCTGGGCCTGCCCCTGCCTTACGACAGCGGCGCCGGAACACTCTCGGCACTGGCCATCGCGGAACCGCCGGTCTATCGCCGCGCGCGCGCCGTCGCCCGTTATGACGGGGTCATGCGCGATCTGATCCACGATATGAAATTTCGCGACCGCCACGATGGCCGCGTGCTGCTCGGCCGCTGGCTGGCGGAAGCGGGCGGCGAGTTGATCGCTGGCGCCGACGTGCTGGTGCCCGTGCCGCTGCACCGCTTCAAGCTGTTGCAGCGTCGGTTCAATCAGGCGGCGCTGCTGACGGCCGAACTGTCGCGCCTGACCGGCAAACCGCATGCGCCGCTGGCCCTCGTTCGGACTCGACGCACCGCGCGTCAACTGGGGCTGACACGCGACGAAAGAAAACTGAACGTGCGTAATGCTTTCGAAGTGCCCGCACGCTGGCGCCAGCGCATCGAAGGCCGCACTGTCCTGCTGGTCGACGA
>JBKBNR010000056.1:10830-11622 GCA_046295315.1 Hyphomicrobiaceae bacterium | reverse complement strand
GCCCTGGCTCAGCTTGTCGCCGACTTTCACCTTCACGTCGATGACCTTGCCCGCCGCAGACGATGGAACCTCCATCGTCGCCTTGTCGCTTTCGAGTGTGATGAGCGGCTGCTCGGCTTTAATGTCATCGCCAGCCTTCACCAGCACTTCGATCACCGGCACGTCTTTGAAGTCGCCGATGTCGGGAACTTTGATCTCGATTGCCATGTCGGGCCTCGGTTGCGGTTCAAGTGCGAGGGCTTCGCCCTCGCGCACCCGCCAAAGGACTGGTCCTTTGGAAACCATCACTGAAGTCGTGGGTGCAGGGGCGCGCCCCTGCGGGTGAAAGCAGGAAGGTGCGGTCAGCTCCTCGTCGTCAGAGCACCAGTTGACGCACGTCGCCGAGGTACTCGGCGAGCCGCCGCGTGAAGCGCGCCGCGAGCGCGCCGTCGATGATGCGGTGATCGTAGGAAACGCAGAGCGGAAGCATCAGACGTGGAGTGAAGTCTTTGCCGTTCCATACCGGCTTCATGGTCGAGCGCACGACGCCGAGGATCGCCACCTCGGGAGCATTGACGATCGGCGTGAAGCTGGTGCCGCCGATGCCGCCGAGCGACGAGATGGAGAACGTGGCGCCCGAGATGTCGGCCGGCGTGATCTTGCCGTCGCGCATCTTCTGCGAGACGTCGCCGAGCTCTTTCGACAGCTCGATGATGCCCTTGGCGTTGACGTCCTTGATGACCGGCACGACGAGACCGTCGGGGGTATCCACCGCGACGCCGATGTTCCAGTATTTCTTGTAGATCAGCGCAT
>JBKBNR010000056.1:9058-10820 GCA_046295315.1 Hyphomicrobiaceae bacterium | reverse complement strand
TGCCTGGCGACAGCGAGGCGTTGAACTCGGGGAATTCCTTGAGGCAGGCAACGGACGCCTTCATCAGGAACGACAGAAGCGTGACGCGATAGCCCTTGTCCTTCGCTGCCTTGTCGAGACTCTTGCGGTAGTCCTCAAGCTCGGTGATGTCGGCTTCGTCGGTGTGGGTGACGTGCGGGATGTTGAGCCACGCGCGATGCAGATGCGGGCCTGACAACTTCTTCAGACGCGACAGCGGCTTCGTCTCGATCGCACCGAACTTGGCGAAATCCTGCGGCGGAATTTCAGGAATGCCGGAGCCGCCGCCCGACGCGGCACCAGCCGCGTTGCCCGCCAGGGCGCGCTTCACGTCGTCTTTCGTGACGCGACCTTTCTCGCCGGTGCCGACGATCTTGGTGAGGTCGATGTCGAGCTCGCGCGCGATGACGCGGACCGACGGACTCGCATGCACGCCGCCGAAATCGATCGGTGCGGGAATCGACCGCGCGCCGCTCGGGCGCACATCCACATCGTCCGATCCAGCCTTCTGGACGCGCGGCGTTTCGGCAGGCGGGGCGCTTGCCGTTGGTGCAGAAGCACTTTCGGCTGCGGTCGGCGGCGCGGCGGCGGCACCAGATGCAGAACCCGATGCAGCACCGGCGGCGCTTTCCACCTTGGCGATTGCCGTGCCTTCGCTCACCCTGTCGCCGACCTTGACCAACACCTCGACGACACGTCCAGCCGACGACGACGGCACCTCCATTGTCGCCTTGTCGCTTTCGAGCGTCACCAGCGGTGCGTCGACGGCAATCGTATCGCCCGGCTTCACCAGGACCTCGATCACGGGAATGTTCTTGAAGTCGCCAATGTCGGGAACTTTGACGTCGATGAGTGACATTTGTATTTCCTCGCGGGGGCGGGCTTTCGTCTGCGTCCTCTCCCTGGGGGGAAAGGGAGATGCTGTTACGCCGTCACAGGGTTCGGCTTTTCCGGGTCGATGCCGTACTTGCGGATCGCCTCGGAAACTTTTGCGGACGGCACCTTGTTTTCTTCAGCGAGCGATTTCAGCGCGGCGACCGCCACGAAATGGCGATCGACCTCGAAATGACGGCGCAGCTTGCGGCGGAAGTCGGAACGGCCGAAGCCATCGGTGCCGAGCACGCGATACTTCGCCGGCACGAATCGACGAACCTGCTCGGCGAACGCCCGCATGTAGTCGGTGGAGGCGACCACCGGGCCATCACCGCGTGCCGCCAGGCCCTGCGTGATGTAGGGCACGCGCGCCGGTTCCTCGGGGTGCAGCAGGTTCCAGCGTTCGACGGCCGCCGCTTCGCGTTCGAGTTCGGTGAAGCTCGTCACGCTCCAAATGTCGCACGGAATGCCGAAGTCCTTCTCCAGCAGTTCGGCGCCGGCGATCACTTCGCGCAGGATGGCGCCCGAGCCCATCAACTGCACCTTGTGGCCTTTCATGGCCGGGTCTGCGGCCTTGAACAGGTACATGCCCTTGATGATTCCGTCCTCGGCGCCCTCGGGCATCGCGGGGTGTTCGTAGTTCTCGTTGAGCACGGTCAGATAGTAGAATACGTCCTCCTGGCGCTCGACCATGCGGCGCAGCCCCTCGTGCACGATCACCGCAACCTCGTAGGAGAAGGTGGGGTCGTATGAAATGCAGTTCGGGATCGTCGCCGAAATGATGTGGCTGTGCCCGTCCTCGTGCTGCAATCCTTCGCCGTTGAGCGTCGTGCGCCCCGAGGTGCCGCCGACGAGGAACCCGCGCGCGCGT
>JBKBNR010000056.1:0-9048 GCA_046295315.1 Hyphomicrobiaceae bacterium | reverse complement strand
CGAACATCGAGTAGTAGATGTAGAACGGGATCATCACGCGGTCGGACACCGAGTAGCTGGTCGCCGCCGCAATCCAGCTCGACATGGCGCCGGCTTCGTTGATGCCCTCCTGCAGCATCTGACCGCTCTTGTCTTCCTTGTAGTACATGAGCGTATCGGCATCCTGCGGCCGGTAGAGCTGACCGACCTGGCTGAAGATGCCGTACTGGCGGAACATGCCCTCCATGCCGAAGGTGCGGCTTTCGTCCGGCACGATCGGCACGATGCGCGAGCCGAGGCTCTTGTCGCGCAGCAGCGTGTTGAGCACGCGCACGAAGGCCATTGTCGTCGAGATCTCGCGGCCCGCACCCGATGCGTCGAGCTGCGCTTGGAAGGTCGAGAGCGGCGGCACGACGAGTTGCTCGGACGATTTCGCGCGCCGTTGCGGCAGATACCCGCCGAGCTTGGCGCGGCGCTCCTTCATGGCGACGAGTTCCGGTGCGTCGTCGGGCAGCTTCAGAAATTCGACGTTCTTCACCTGCTCGTCGGTCAGCGGAATCGAGAAGCGGTCGCGGAACGAGATGAGCGACTCGTAACCCATCTTCTTCTGCTGGTGCGTGATCATCTGCGCTTCGCCGGCCTTGCCCATGCCGTAGCCCTTGACGGTCTTGGCGAGGATGACATTCGGCTGGCCGACGTGGTCGACGGCGGCCTTGTAGGCGGCATAAACCTTGACCGCGTCATGGCCGCCGCGCGTCAGCGTCCAGATGCGTTCGTCCGACCAGTCGGCGACCATCGCCGCGGTTTCCGGATAGCGGCCGAAGAAGTGCTTGCGGATGTAGGCGCCGTCCTTCGACTTGAAATCCTGATAGTCGCCGTCAACGCATTCTTCCATCAACTGGCGCAGGCGGCCGGTGACGTCCTTGGCGATCAACTCGTCCCATGTCGAGCCCCAGATCACCTTGATGACGTTCCAGCCGGCGCCGCGGAAATCGCCCTCGAGTTCCTGAATGATCTTGCCATTGCCGCGGACGGGGCCGTCGAGGCGCTGCAGGTTGCAGTTGATGACGAAGATGAGGTTGTCGAGTCTCTCACGCCCCGCGAGACCGATGGCGCCGAGGCTTTCGGGTTCGTCCATCTCGCCGTCGCCGCAGAAGCACCAGACGTGGCGGTTCGCGGTGTCGGCGATGCCGCGGCCGTGCAGGTATTTGAGGAACCGCGCCTGGTAGATCGCCATCAGCGGCCCAAGGCCCATAGAGACGGTAGGGAACTGCCAGAAGTCGGGCATCAGCCACGGGTGGGGATAGCTCGATACGCCCTTGCCATCGACTTCCTGACGAAAGTTGTTAAGTTGGTCCTCGCTAAGGCGGCCTTCGAGAAAGGCGCGCGCATAAATGCCGGGTGCGGAATGGCCCTGCACGAAGACGAGATCACCGCCGTGACCTTCGTGCGGCGCATGCCAGAAGTGCGTGAACCCCGTGGCGTAGAGCGTGGCCGCCGATTGGAACGACGCGATGTGGCCGCCGAGTTCGCTCGTATCCTTGTTGGCGCGCACCACGATGGCCGCCGCGTTCCAGCGGATGGCGGCGCGGATCTTGTTTTCGAGCGCGCGGTCTCCCGGATAGGGTGGCTGGTCCTCGACGGGAATGGTGTTGATATAGGCGGTGTTGGCCGCAAACGGCAGCTTGGCGCCGGAGCGGCGCGCGGTGGCGACCACATCGCTCAGGATGTCGTCGGCCGCTCCGGTTCCCTCGAACGCGATCACCGAGTTGATCGCGTCCATCCATTCCTTGCTCTGCGGCGTCGCCGTGCTCTCGTCTCGGGCGTCGTAGTGCTGCGTCATGTCGGGCCTCGTCTCGGAACTCAGGGGTGTGCGTGGGTGGTCTGCGCTCGAACCGCGATCGCTACAACATGCCGAGCGTCCGCGGCAGCCACAGCGTGATCTCCGGCACGTACGATATGAGCATCAGGAACGTCAGCATCGTGAACAGCCACGGCAACACGGAAATGGACGTTTCGGTCAGGCCCATCTTCGATATGCCGCTCGCCACATAGAGGTTGAGACCGACGGGCGGGGTTATCATGCCGATCTCCATGTTGACGATGATGAGGATGCCGAAGTGAACGGGATCGATGCCGAGCTTGGCGGCGACGGGGAAAAGGATCGGCGCCATGATGAGCGTGATCGACGACGGTTCCATCACCGTACCGGCAAGCAGCAACAGGATGTTGACGATCAGAAGGAAGCCGATCCACCCGAGGCCCTGATCCACGATCCAGCTCGCTATGCCCTGCGGAATGTTCTCGTGCGTCATGAGGAACGAGAACAGGATCGCGTTGGTGATGATGTAGAGCAGCATCGCGCTCATGTTGGCGGACGACAACAGCACCTTTGGTACGTCGCGTAGTCCCATGTCCTTGTAGACGAACACCGAGATGACGAAAGCGTAGACGGCGCTGATGGCTGCGGCCTCTGTCGGCGTG
The DNA here is from genome assembly GCA_046295315.1 of Hyphomicrobiaceae bacterium. GTDB lineage: Bacteria > Pseudomonadota > Alphaproteobacteria > Rhizobiales > Hyphomicrobiaceae > JAEUMD01. Next base: position 6,585 of record JBKBNR010000056.1, on the reverse strand, counting down.
AAGACGCCGGCATAGATGCCGCCCATCACGATGACGATGAGGAATAGTCCCCAGAAGCTCTCGGTAAATGCGGTGAACCGCTCCTTCCACGAAGCCTTCGGCATGCGCGGATAGTCGTTCGATTTGGCGCGAAACCAGGTGATGCCGGCCAGCATCAGCGCCAGCATGATGCCGGGCACGACGCCGGCGATGAACATCTGTCCGACGGACGCGGATGACACCCGCTGGCCATCCGGTCCCTCGACGAGCATGCCGGATGTGGCGACGCAGTACATCACCATCACGATCGACGGCGGGATGAGGATGCCGAGACCGCCCGACGAGGCGATGGCGCCGACGCCGAAGCGCATCGGATAACCCTGCTTCACCATCGCCGGCAGCAGGATCGAGCCGATCGCGACGACGGTCGCGGGCGACGATCCCGAGACCGCGGCGAATAGCGCGCAGGCGAACACAGCGGCGATGCCGAGGCCGCCCGCGAAATGGCCGACCATCGATGTCGCAAAGCGGATCATGCGCTTCGCCACGCCGCCGTGGGTGAGGAAGTTGCCGGCGAGAATGAAGAACGGGATCGCCATGATCTCGAACTTTTCGATGCCGGTGAACAGCTTCAGCGCGACGGCTTCGACGGGCACCTGCGTCATGGTGAACAGGAAGGTCAACACCGTGAGGCCGAGGGCGATGGAGACCGGCATCCCGGTCAGCATCAGTGCGGCCAGCAGGCCGAAGATGATTGCGGCGCTCATGGCTTACTTCCCCTCGCCGGTTTGCTTCAGATCGCGCGGATGCAGGCTCGGTTCGGTCGCCAGGGGCAGGTCGGCATCGCCGACGCCCTCGACGTGGCCGTGGTCGTGACTGGGCAGTTCTCCGGTCTTGGCGAAGTTCCATGCGACTTGCAGGAAACGGAAGCACATCAGGAACGAGCCGAGCGGCACCGCGAGGTAGACGATCCACATCGGCATCTCGAGATCGGGTGAGGTCTGCTCGGTGAGACCGATGTGATAGACGAATTGCGCGCCGAGTGTGCCGATGATGGCGGTGAAGACGGCCCCCGCCAGCAGCCCGAAAATGATCATGTAATAGCGCGTGCCCTTGGGCAGCGCGTTGAGCAGAATGTCGACGCCGACGTGGATGCCGGTGCGCACGCCATAAGCGGCGCCGAATTTGGCCATCCACACGAACAGATAGATGCAGGCTTCCTGCGCCCACGTCATGTTGAACGAGTTGAGGAACGCAAACACAGATTTGGCCAAGTCGAACAGCCAGGGCAGGTCGGCGCGGCGGGCAAATCCCATCAGCGCGCCCATGTTGCTGAGGCCATAGCGCTGGACGACGGCGGCGAAGATGATGATCGTCGCGACGCCGATCAGCACGGTTATGATCAGCTCTTCGAGTCGGTCGAGCAGCTTGAGCAGCATGAGCGTTCCTCGCGTTCCCTCGGGCACATCGGTCCGGCCGGGCGGGGTTCGGCCCCGCTCCGGCCGTTCGCAATCGCGCTGCAGCGCTCACTTCGCGCCGGTCGCCTTATAGATGCTCTCGATGAGATCCTTGCCGACGCGGCCGGCGACCTCCTGGTGCACGACCATCAGCTTCTCTTTCCACGCCTTCTTCTCGTCCGCCGTCAACTCGTGGAACTCGGTCTTGCCGGCAGCCTTCATGGCGGCGAGCGCGTCGTCGTTCTCCTGCTGTGCGATCTCGTTGGCGTAGACGGTGGCTTCGGCCATCGCCTTGTCGAGTGCGGTGCGCACGTCTGCCGGCAAGCCTTCCCAGAACGTCTTGTTCACGATCACCGCGTAGCCGAGATAGCCGTGGTTCGAGATCGTGGCGTGCTTCTGCACTTCGTTCATCTTCTGCGTAAACATGTTCGACGGCGGGTTCTCCGTGCCGTCGACGACGCCGGTCTGTAGCGCCTGATAGACCTCCGAGAACGCCATCACCTGCGGCAGCGCGCCGAGTGCTTTCATCTGCGCCTCCAGCACCTTCGACGACTGGATGCGCATCTTGACGCCGAGGAAGTCGTCGGGCGTTCTGAGCGGCTTGTTGGCGCTCATGATCTTGAAGCCGTTGTCCCAGAAGGCGAGGCCGAGAATACCTTTGGCCTCGAGCTTCTTCAGCAGGCCCTTGCCGATGTCGCCATCGGTGATCTTGCGCAGCGCTGTCTTGTCTTCGAAGATGAACGGCAGATCGAAGGCTTCGAATTCCTTGGCTCCGAGCGGGCCGAACTTGGCGAGCGACGGTGCCAGCATCTGCACGGCGCCGAGCTGCAGCGCTTCGACCTCCTCCTTGTCCTTATAGAGCTGCGAGTTGGGGTAGACCTCGACCTTGACCTTGCCGTCGGTATATTTCTCGGCCAATTCCTTGAACCGATCGGCGGCCTTGCCCTTCGGCGTCTGCGGCGCCACGACGTGGCTGAATTTGATGGTGATCGGGCTCTGGGCCACTGCGGCCCCGGCGGCCAAACCGAGTGCTGCGACGGCAGCGACCGCGGCGCCGAGCGACGAGGTGAGCTTGCGCATTACGTTTCCTCCGGATGATGACAGGTGCCGTGGTCCGGTTCTCGGGTGGCTTTCGGCCGGCCGCGACATTTTGACGATACGTTAACAGCAACCCGCATGCCAACGGTTTGCGGGCCGGCCAATGGGCGATTCGAGAAAAAAGAAGTCGCTGACTTGGCTCATGAATCGGGCAGCGAGCCGCAGTGGCGAAGCAATGCAGGGCAGCAGCGCCCTGACCGGGCATGTGTAGCCCCTTACCCATGCTGTCGCGGCATGTGTGGTGCGCCCTACACGCCGCCTCGCCTGCCTCGCAGTTGCTGCGTCGCATGCGGCGTGGCGCACCATGCGGGTATGAGGCTGGCGCTCGCTGTCACCCCTCGTCCTCGTCGGCAGGCGGCTTGCCTAGGCCATAGCGGCGCATCTTGTCGTAGAGGGTTTTGCGCGAGACGCCGAGCGCTTCGTAGGTGGCCTTCAGACTATGGCCGGTCCGCGCGAGCGTGTCGGAGATGATCTGGCGCTCGTGGCGGGACAACTGATCGGCGAGCGCTGAACCCGGTGCATGTCCATCGGGCGCGGCGGAAAGCGCGGCGGCCACGGCGACGCCGTCGATCTCCAGGCCGAGGCCGAGTGCATAACGAAGCGCCGAGTTCTGCAACTCGCGCACGTTACCCGGCCAGCGATGCGCCAGCAGCGCGGTGACGACACCCGCGTCGATGCTTGGAGCGGCGGATTTGAAGCGGCCCGCGGATACGTCGACGAAATGCTGGAACAGCAGCGGAATGTCGTCGCGACGGTCGCGCAGTGGCGGGATCGAGAGCGTCAACACGTTGAGCCGGTAGTAGAGATCCTCGCGGAACGTGCCGCGCTGCGATGCGGCCTTCAGGTCCTCCTTGGTGGCGGCGATGACGCGCACGTCGATGTCGCGTTCCTCGTTGGCGCCGAGCCGCGCGATGCGGCGATCCTGCAGCACGCGCAGCAGCTTGATCTGCAACGCCATCGGCATGCTCTCGATTTCGTCGAGAAACACGGTGCCACCGCTCGCGTATTCGAGCTTGCCGACGCGCGCCTTCTGCGCGCCTGTGAACGCGCCCTGCTCGTGTCCGAACAATTCGCTTTCGATCACGGCTTCCGGCAGCGCGCCGCAGTTGATCGGCACGAAGCGTCCCGTCGCGCGTGGTCCGAAGTCGTGCAGGCTGCGCGCCACGATCTCCTTGCCGGTGCCCGTCTCGCCCATGATGAGCACGTCGGCGTCGGTGGCGGCGTAGGCGGTGATCTGGCTTCGGAGACGCGCCACTTGCGGTGTGCGGCCGACGATCACCTGCTCGATGCCGCTGGAACTCGCGAGACGTGCTTTCAGGCTGCGATTTTCAAGGACGAGGCGGCGCTTCTCGCAGGCGCGCTTAGCGGCGTCGGCAAGTGTCTCGGAGGCGAACGGCTTCTCGATGAAGTCGTAGGCGCCGGCGCGGATGGCGGCAACGGCCATCGGGATGTCGCCGTGCCCGGTGATGAGGATGACGGGGATCTCGGGATCGATGGCGATGATGCGGTTCATCAGGTCGAGACCGCCGATACCCGGCATCTTGATGTCGGAAATGACGATGCCTTCATAACCGCGCGACAGCCGGTGCAGTGCCTCGCTGCCATCGGCGAAATCGGTGACTTCGAAGCCGGCGAGTTCCAAACCTTGCGCCGTCGCCGCGCGAAGGTGCTGCTCGTCGTCGACGAGGATGACGCCAGGGTTCCGGCATGCGATCATGCAGCGGACTCGAGCGCGGGTTCGGCGGCGACCAGCCGGATCTCGAATACGGCGCCGCCTTCCGGCGCGTTCGCCGCCGTGATCGATCCACCGAACTGCTTGACGATGCCGTAAGTAATGGAGAGCCCGAGGCCGAGGCCCGCGCCGACATCCTTGGTGGTGAAGAAGGGATCGAAGACGCTCCCCACATTCTCGGGTGAGATGCCGGGACCGCTGTCGGTAACGGTGATGACGACGCTGCCAGCGTCCGAGCGAACCGCGATTGCAACGCGCTTGGCGTCGCGGCCCTGCATGGCGTCGATGGCGTTGCCGATGAGGTTGACGAAGACCTGCTGCAAGCGCACTTCGCCACCGATCACCTTGACGCCGGGGTCGGCACCATCGACGTCGACCACGACACCGGACTCGTCCAGCCGCCGTTGCAGCAGGCCGATCGCCTCGTCGATCGATTTTGCGACAGAGGTCGGAACCAGTGTCGTCGGCTCCTTACGCGCGTAGGTGCGCAAATGGCGGATGATGCGCGCCATGCGCTCCGTCAGTTCGACGATAGCCGAAAGATTGGCGACGGCGGTCTCCGTGCGGCCGCGCGTGAGGAACACACGCGCATTGTCGGCATAGGAGCGGATGGCGGCGAGAGGCTGGTTCAATTCGTGACTGAGACCGGCCGACATCTGGCCGAGCGCCGCCAGCTTGCTCGCCTGCACCAGCTCCGACTGCGCGAGGATCAGTTCGGCTTCGGTGCGGCGGCGTTCCGCCACCTCGGCTTCGAGGCGGAGGTTGGTGTCGGTCAATTCCTCGGTGCGTTCCGTGACGCGACGTTCGAGCTCCGACTTGATGCACTCCTGCAGATGCAGCCGTTCGTTGAGGCGGCGGCGGCGCTGGTAGACGTTGGCGGCGGCGAGCAGCAGCGACGTCAGTGTGATCGCCAGCAGTGCCAGCGCGGTCGCAACTTGCCGTTCGACGGTGTTGGTCTCGGTGAGTATCGAGACGGTCCATCCTGCATCGGGCGTCTGCTGGCGCTGCATCAGCAGTGTCGCCGTCGGTGGCCGTGCTTCTTCATCGCCAGAGTCGCTGGCCATCGCCACGTCGACCAGTTCGCTGCCGTCGACCATCGTGGCGCGTGGCGCGAACGACAGCGGCGTCAGCGGTGCGCGGTCATACCGGCGGTGCTCGGCGATACGTCGGCGTGCGGCCTCGTTCAGCGGCGTCAGCGCGCGCAAGCGCCACTCGGGTTTGGAACTCAGAAACACGACGCCATCCTCGTCGGTCACGACGATGTCGTGATCGGACGCGCGCCACGCCTGCTCCAGATGATCGACGCGCAGCTTCACCACCGCGACGCCGACGACATAGCGACCGTCGAAAATCGGGGTTGCGAAGTAATACCCGCGTTCGCCCGATGTGGTACCGACCGCGAAGTAGCGGCCGAGACGACCCTTCATCGCCTCGATGAAGTAGGGGCGGTAGCTGAAATTCTGGCCGATGAAGGCGCGCGGGCTGGCGTAGTTGCTCGCCGCGACCGTCGTGCCCGACGAGTCCATCAGGTAGATATCGAGCGCGTTCGTCACCTCGGCAAGACGCTGCAAGTTCTCATTCGCCTTGCGCAGTTCTTCCGGTGCTGCGGTGCCCATCACCACCTTCGCGACTTCGGGGTTATGGGCAATGAGGAATGGCGTGCTCTGGTGCTTGGCCAGCTCTCCGCGCAGCGTTTCGTTAACGAGGCTGAGAACGTGGCTGCTGCGCTCGCTAAGATCGGCAAGGGCATGCCGGCGCGCCAAGTCCGCCGTCAGCCACATCGCGGCTGCGAACACGGCAACGAGCGACGCGAGCCCCAGCACGAGGCGCCCGCGATGCGGAACTGGGGGCTTCGAAGCGGTCGGCAGCGGCGTTTCCTCGGTCGGCTTTTGGACCGCGAGTGTGCGCCATCCAATGACGTGCCGCAAGGCGCGGGTTGCAGGCCGAAACGCCATCGGCGGCGATCTGACCCGCACGGACAACCCGCGCACGCAAAAAAGGCGGGCCCACCATCGTGAGCCCGCCCCTTGGTTCCAGTGCAGCCGGCCAAGTGCCGGTCAGGCCCCGAAGCGGCGTTGCCACCATCCCTTGCGAGTCGGCTGCCCGTCGCTTCCTGTTTCGCCGCTCGAGGATGCCACCGCGCCCGAGGCATCCGTCGACACCACGACGCGTTCCATGCGAGGTGTGCTGGAGACGGGCTCGCCCCGATTGCGCCGCTGCCTGGTTTCGGCTTCGGCCTCGGCCGCCGGCTCGGCAACGGCCGGCACCACGGGTTCCAACTCCGCGACGGTTGCGGGCGCAGCGGCGGCGCCGACCTGC
>JBKBNR010000055.1:6115-11698 GCA_046295315.1 Hyphomicrobiaceae bacterium | reverse complement strand
CGATATGATCGGCGAGGCTGTCGGGGTTGTCGCGGGCGATGCCGAGCAACACGGGCCGGCCGCCTGCCGCGCCGACCATCGCGGCGATGCCATAGGGATTCGATGAGATGACCTGATCGGGGCGTGGCGTCGCGCCCGGTGGCACGAGTTCGTCACCGGTGGCGAGGATCGCGACGACCGGCTTGCGGCGCACCGGCAGGCTGGCGTGGCCCATGGCCGCAGCGAGGGTCACGTCGCGAGCCGAGATGCGGCGGCCGGCGGTCAGCAGGCGATCGCCCGCCGCGAAATCCCCGCCGCGGCGGCGAACGTGTGCGGGATCGGGCGCGCCCGCAATGACACGGATGGTGTTCGAGCCGCGGGACGGGCGCTCCACGTTCTCCTGGATGACGATCGCATCGGCGCCCGCCGGAACCGGCGCACCGGTGAAGATGCGGACGGTCTGGCCCGACGCGACATGGCCGCCGAACGCCCGCCCGGCTGCTGCTTCACCGATCACGTCGAGGTTGGCGGGCAAATCGGCGACATCGGCTGCCCGCACCGCATAGCCGTCCATCGCCGAGGCGTCGAAGGGCGGTTGCGTGATGCGAGCGATGACATCTTCGGCGAGAACGCGGCCAGCGGCCTCGGTGAGATCGACGGTCTCGACGGCCACCGGCACGACGCCGGCGCAGATGCGTGCAAGGGCCGTATCAACATCGAGCAGCGCCATGTCAGGTGCGCCCCGCGGCGGGTGCCGAGGCCCGCCATGGGCCCGACTTGCCGCCGGTTTTTTCGACCAGCCGGATCGCGGTCAGCTGCATGTCCTTATCGGCCGCCTTCAGCATGTCGTAGACGGTCAGGCACGCGACCGACACCGCCGTCAGGGCTTCCATCTCGACACCGGTCTGTCCTGCAACCTTGACCTCGGCGCGCACATGCAACCCCGGCGGAGCATGGCTCACCTCGAAGTCGACGGTCGCTTTCGTGATGGCGAGCGGATGGCAGAGCGGAATGAGATCGGCGGTCCGTTTCGAAGCCATGATGCCGGCGATGCGCGCAGTCGCCAGCACGTCGCCCTTGTTGGCCGTGCCAGTTTCGATGAGGGCGAGCGTCTCGGCCGACATGCCGACGAATCCCTCGGCGCGCGCCACGCGCGCCGTGACGGCCTTTGCCGAAACGTCGACCATGTTGGCCTCCCCCTTTTCGTTGATGTGGGAAAGGCGCGCTTTCACGTTGTCGGTCTGTGTCATCGCAAACGGCTTCGATCCTGCTGGCTTCGAGGAGGCGGGTCGTGGACCGGCGTTAGACTGCCACGTCAACCGGGCCGACGCCATATCCGCTGTGCGGTCGTCGGCGAGGCGGTGATTGCGGTCCATCGGCGTACTGGATACGTTTCGATCCTGTCGCCGCTGGTGCCGGCGCATTCCGTCGAGGAGGGTTCGGCCTTGAAGTGTCCGACGATCAGCATAGCAGAACGATCCGCGTCTCGCGCCGCCGCTCGCTTGTTCGTCGCCGATGGGCCGAGGGCGTGGATCACGTTCGCCGCGTTGGTCTGCGCCGCCATCGTCGCGTTGCCCGATGGGCCGTCCCGCGCGGCGGAGGATGTCGCCGACACGGCGCTTGTCATGGCCGTCGATATTTCGCAATCGGTCGATGAAGCGCGCTACCGGCTGCAGATGGAGGGCATAGCGCTCGCGCTCGAAGACCCCGATGTCATCCGCACAATCACCGGTGGACCGCGCCGCTCGATCATGTTCACGCTCGTCGGCTGGGCGGACCGCGCCCGTGTGCTGCTGCCGTGGACGTGGATCGGCAGCGCTTCGGATGCGGCGGCTGTGGCGTCCATGCTGCGATCGCTGCCATCGGCGAGCGGCGAGTATACGTGCGTGGCGCGAATGATGCGGCACATCGACGAGTTCACACTCGAGCATCTGCCGGTCAAGGCCGATCGCATCGTCGTCGACGTGTCGGGTGACGGCGCCGACAACTGCACTTCGCTGACCTATCTGCAGGAAGCCAAGCAGCGGTTGGTCGATCGCGGTGTGACGATCAACGGGCTGCCGATTCTGGAGGATGGCACGGATCGGGAGGTGGAGCGCTGGCATCATGCGCCGGGCGCCACCAAGCTCGATTTTCCGCTGCCTGGCAAAGGCGATGCGCGCACCTTGCCCGAATGGTACGAACGCCATGTCATGGCGGGGCCCGGTGCCTTCGTCGAGACGGCGAACGGCTATGACGATTTCGCCCGCGCGATCCGGCGCAAGTTCATCCTCGAGGTCGCGCATACGGGCGCAAGCATCGAGCGCCGCCTACCGGTCGCGACCGTCGGCGGCAGTACCGCTTCCGACGGAGCGACGGACTGGCCGCGCTGAGGCACCGCCACGGCGCGAACGGCCGTCCGAAGGCGGCAGCCACGGGAGCGCCGAGACCGAATGCCGAGACGAATCGTCGAAGGGAGAGCGCCTAGAGCACGTCGCTTTCGATCTCGTCGACGGAATAACCCATCTTCTCCAGTCCCTCTTCCAGGAAATCGGCGAGCAGCGGTACGCCGAGAAGGTAGCTGGCCACGGAATTAACGCGCTCGTTCCGTGCGGTCTCGACGGCTTCCGCGAAATCCTCGGGCTCGAATGTGCCGCGGCCGATCCAGCACAGCGCCACCAATTCGGCCTGCTCGTCGTCGTTCAAAGCGTCGATGAACCCGGCGATCTCGTCGCGCAGGCCCTGATCGGCAGCGTTTTCGTCACCGCTGTCGTCATCGTCGTTGTCGGTATTCCAGGCGTCGACCTTGGCGTCGTACTCGCGGGCCTTGACGATGACGTGCGCGACCTTCTCAGGGGCTATTTCCATCTCCATGCGTCGCCTCGATCGATTGGTGCTGTCGGATGGTTGCGGACGGTGGTGAAACCGCCGGGCGTCGGCTTCGCGCGGGCTCTACCATACTATCAGGTTCTGGCAACTCGATTTGGTCAAGTGGGCAACGATATGAGCGCCGATCAAGCCGGTCGGGGAGACGGGTACGCGTGATCGCGCGCCGCCGCGATGACAGACGTGAACATCGCCGTCGTCAGGCGGCCGGTGTTGGTGTTGTAGCGCGAGCAGTGGAAGCTATCGAAGAGCATCAAATCCGCGCCGAGCCGATGGCGGGCGCCGTGGGCGAAGGCGCAGGCCGAGCGCTTGCACCCGATCGCGTCGAGGGTGGCGTCGTGGGCGATGCGGCCTAAGGCCACGATGGCGGTAAGGTTCGGCAGGCTGGCGATTCGGGCGGCGAGAAAGCGATTGCAGGTGCGCACTTCCCTGGGCGTCGGTTTGTTCTCCGGCGGCACGCAGCGGACCGCATTGGAAATCATGCATTCGACGAGTTGCAGCCCGTCGTCTGGCCGGGCGGCATAGGTTCCGCGCGCGAGCCCTTGAGCAAGCAGCGTCGCATAGAGGAGATCCCCCGCGTAATCGCCGGTAAACGGCCGCCCCGTCCGATTGGCGCCGCGCAGGCCCGGGGCCAATCCGACGATCAGCAGCCGTGCGTCCTCAGAACCGAACGACGGCACGGGGCCGTTGAACCACTGGGGTTCAGCGGCGGCATTGGTGGCCCGGAACGCGGCGAGGCGCGGGCAGAGCGGACATGAGCGCGGAGCCTCGGGCGCGGAACCTCCCGATGACCGCCCGGTCCCATCTCTGCCGCCGACTGCTTCCCGCCTGGTCATGGCTGTCGCGCTAGGCAAGCGCCACCCGCGTGTCAAACGTCGTCAGTCAACTCGTCGCGATCATCGAATGGCACAGGCTCAGCCACCTGCTGGAAGCGTCCCCGAGACGGGCGCGGCTCGCGGACGTCGCGCACCGGGCGCTGGGCCGGGTCCCGGCAGATGACGGCTTCCAGATCGGCGAGATCGATGAACTGGTCGGCTTGTCGGCGCAATTCGTCCGCGATCATCGGCGGCTGGGTCTGCAATGTCGAAACGACGCTGACCCGTTTGCCCTTCTGCTGCAACGCTGCGACCAGACTGCGGAAGTCACCATCGCCCGAAAACAGCACGATGTGGTCCAGCGTGTCACACAGGCGCATGGCATCGACGGCAAGCTCGATGTCCATATTCCCCTTGATTTTACGGCGACCGGTGGAATCGGTGAACTCTTTGATCGGCTTGGTCACCATCGTGTAGCCGTTGTAATCGAGCCAGTCGATCAGAGGGCGGATTGAAGAGTACTCCTGGTCTTCCACCAAGGCAGTATAGTACAGCGCCCGCACCAAGTGGGCGCGCTGGCGGAAATACTGGAGTAGACGCTTGTAATCAATGTCAAATCCCAGAGATTTTGACGTTGCGTACAAGTTTGCGCCATCGATGAACAGTGCGATGCGTTCGTTTTCATAGAAATGCATGTTTATTCCTCGGGCTCGAAGACCCTTTTTGTTCTGTAACTCTAGCGGTCGGCGATTTGGGCATGGCTCGGAGCCATACACACCGCTTTGGCTGATCCGCAAACCCCAAGCCACTGGCCCGGCTGCGCTCCGACGGGGCACTGTGACGTTGGGATTACGCCAGCGTTCGTGCAACGTGCGTCAGGCGAATAACAGCTATAAATTCACATCATATATGAGGCCGACCGCCGCGCCTACCGCGTTTCGGTTGACGTTGTGGTGAGGCTGGTGAGGCGCATCCGCTTACCAAATCCACGTTGTGTCTCTCCTGTAGCTTTTCAACCGCGACGCGCGACCGCATTCGAGGCGACCGCATTCGAGCGGCATCCAATCCGCGGGCCGTAGATCCGACGTGGCACATCGAGGTCGGATTTGCTCGACGCCTCTGCAAGGCGGACGTCGCCCGACGACGCGCGGTCGTGGCGAGATCGACCACGATACCGGCATTCCGGTGGTCCCGGTGTTCGCCGACTGACGCAATCGGATCAGATTCCCGCTCGTGCCGCCTTGCCGAGGCGCTGTATTCGTGCGATTGAAGATTGGGTTGTATTCGGAGGGCGCGGTATCCGCGGCCCTCCGTCTGCCGTTGAGACGTCGGCACTCATCCGAACATCCCGTCTCGCCCGTCAAGCTAGAAAGGCCGCCCGCATGGCACGCGTCACCGTCGAAGATTGCGTCGACAAGGTACCGAACCGTTTCGAGCTGGTTTTGCTCGCCGCTCATCGCGCACGCGCCATCGCCGGCGGCGGCGCCATCACCGTCGATCCCGATAACGACAAGAACCCGGTCATTGCCTTGCGCGAGATCGCTGAGCGAACCATACCTGCCGACGACATGCGCGAAAGCTTCATCCACTCGATTCAAAAGAACGTCGAAGTCGACGAGCCGGAGTCGGTGGCCGCGCCACTGCTGCCGAACGATCGTCGCCCGGTGCTCGGCCGCGACGACCAGTCGAGCGACACGGTTGTCGACGTTATGACGGAGGAGCAACTGCTGCGTGGCTTCGAAGCGCTGACACCGTCCGAGCCGTCGGCCAACGGTGGCAGTGGCGGCAGCGGCAGCGGCCGGGAACGTGAGCGCGATCGCGGCCGTTGAGCCCGGGGGCGCGTGCCGACCACGGACCGCTCTAGTCGGCGATCGCGGCGCCGCGCGTCACGCTCAGCGTGACCCCGCGCAGCACGCGCTCGGCG
>JBKBNR010000055.1:0-6105 GCA_046295315.1 Hyphomicrobiaceae bacterium | reverse complement strand
GCGTCAGGGGCGGCGACGATCGCATGTTTCGGGGCGCACATTGCACCGCCTGCAATGCGGCCGCTGCCCTGCGTTCGCGGCGTTCTGACGCTTGCCGACCGGGGCCGCGATCTGCTGGGATGGCGGGCTTGAAATCGCAGCCCCGATGAGCGCGCCGCAGGTTTGCGCCGCGGCGGCGCGCTGGGAGCCGGAACGGCCATGATGCGTCAGTACGAGTTGGTCGAGCGGGTCCAGAAATACGATCCCAAGGCCGACGAGCAGCTTTTGAACCGTGCTTACGTCTATGCGATGCGGGCCCACGGCCAGCAGAAGCGCGCCGACGGCGCGCCGTACTTCTCCCACCCCCTCGAAGTCGCCGCCATCTTGACCGATTTGAAACTCGACGACGCGACCATCGCCACGGCGCTGTTGCATGACGTCATCGAGGATACCGATGCGACGCGCGCCGAGATCGACCAGTTGTTCGGGCCGAAGATCGGGGCTCTGGTCGATGGCCTGACCAAGATCATGAAGCTGGATCTGGTCACCAAGGAAGCCGAACAGGCGGAGAATTTCCGCAAGCTGCTGGTTGCAATTTCGAGTGACATCCGCGTGCTGCTGGTCAAGCTCGCCGACCGGCTGCACAACATGCGGACGCTGGAACACAAGAAGCCGAGAAGCCGAGAGCGCACCGCGCGCGAAACGCTCGACATCTATGCGCCGCTCGCCGGTCTCATGGGCATGCAGGCGATGCGCGACGAACTGGAGGATCACGCCTTCCGCTGGCTCCACCCCGAAGCTTATGCCACGGTCGGCCAGAAGCTCGCCGAACTCCGCGTGCGCAACGAAAACCTGGTCGAGGAAATCCGTTCCGCACTGGTCGGCAAGCTCGCCGACGCCGGCCTCCCCGCCGAGGTTTCGGGTCGCGAGAAGCGGCCCTATGCCATCTGGAAAAAGATGGAGAACAAGCAGATCAGCCTCGAGCAGCTTTCAGACATCTACGGCTTCCGCGTCATCGTTCCCGACGAGCCCCTCTGCTATCAGGTGCTGGGCGTCGTGCACCGCTCCTGGCGCATGGTGCCGGGGCGCTTCAAGGACTACATCTCGGTGCCGAAGCGGAACAACTACCGCTCGGTGCACACCACCATCATCGGCCCGCGCTATCAGCGCGTCGAACTGCAGATCCGCACGCGCGAGATGCACGAGACGGCCGAATATGGTGTCGCCGCGCATTCGCTTTACAAGCAGCGCTACGAGAGCAAGCCGGTGCCCGCGACGAACGGTGCGGGCGAACCTGCCGTCGCCAGCAGTGCAGGCAAGACCAATGCGGAAGCGGAGCAGAACCCGTACTTCCGCCTGCGGCACATGGTCGAGTCGCTGCTGGAAGGCGCCAACTCGGAAGAATTCCTCGAGCACACCAAGCTCGAATTGTTCCAGGACCAGGTGTTCTGCTTCACGCCCAAAGGCCGCCTCATCGCGTTGCCGCGCGGCGCCACCGCGCTCGATTTCGCCTATGCGGTGCATACCGATATAGGTAGTGCCGCCGTCAGCGCCTTCGTCAACGGACGGCGCTCGCCGATCGACACGCGCCTGCGCAATGGCGACGAAGTGCAGATCATCACCTCGAAAACCCATCGGCCGCCGGCGGCGTGGGAAAACTTCGTCGTGACCGGGCGCGCCCGCAGCGCCATCCGCCGCATCGCCCGCGACAGCGTGCGCCAGCAGTTCGCGGAACTGGGCCGCCGCCTCGTCGCCTCCGCGTTCGAGCGTTTCGAGGTCGATTTCAGCGACGAGAAGGTCCGTCGCGTCCTGTCGCGCCTCAACCACAAGAGCACCGAGGACCTCTATACGGCGGTCGCGCGCAACGAAGTGCCAGTGACGACGGTGGTCAAGGCCGTTGCCCCCGAAGCCGAAGTTGCCGACGCGCCGCCGCCGGCGAAGCGGCCGCGCAACCGCTACGACACGGTGAAGAACCAGGAAGGCTGGTTCAATCTGTCGAAGGTGATCGGGCTCAAGTTCAAGCTCGGCAATATACCGGGCCCCGCCGAACCGTCGGCACGCGGCGTCGCATTGCCGGTGCGCCCCGGCCGCGGCAGCGATCTGCCGGTCTCCTACGAGGAGGGCGGCGCGGTGCCTGGAGATCGCATCGTCGGGGTTCTGACGCCCAAGGACGGCATTCGCATTTTCCAGATTCACTCGCCGCGCCTGCAGGACTACGAGCACGAGAACTGGATCGACGTGACCTGGGATCTCGATCCCGAAAGCCCCGTGCGCTTTCCCGCACACATCCGCGTGACGGCGTTGAACGAGCCGGGCTCGCTGGCGCAGATCGCCAAGGTGATCGGCGAAGCCGACGGCAATATCGACAACGTGAAGATGACGCACCGCGGCGTCGATTTCACCGAGATGCGGATCGATCTCGAAGTTTTCGACCTCGACCATTTGAACCGCATCGTCGCCGGTCTGCGCGCCAAGCCGGTGGTCAATACCGCCGAGCGCGTGTTCGAATAGACGGCCCTACCCGCGATCGAAGCATTCGCGGCGCCGGGCCCGCGAGACGTTCGCGGCAACGCCGGCGATCGTCGACGCGCAAGACCGGTTCGGGCGACCCGGGTCGCAGCAATTCGCAGTTGAAAAGCCGCGCAGTGCACTGCCTTTCTCGCACATCGGCGATGCAACGCGATGCCCCGGTCGTGCTAGAGCATTTTGCGGCAACCGGGCATGTCGCGCCGCGTCGTCGGCACAGGCGCATGCGTGCTCCAGCCGTTGGCGCCTCGGGCCGACCATTGCCGGCCAGACCTATCCGACACGTGTCAATCGGCACAAAAGCGACCGCAGAGGGGGCGTTCCCATGCAGCATCCGGGTTTCTTCGAACGCTCAGGCCCTTTTCCGCTCGAGCAGGTTGCCAAGGCCGTCGGCGCCGAGTTCCCTACCGGAACGGATGCGGCGCGCCTCGTGCACGATGTGCGCCCGCTGTCGGAGGCCGGGCCGAACGATCTGACGTTCATCGACAATCGCAAGTATCTGCCGCAGGTCGAAACGACGCGCGCCGGCGCCTGTCTCGTCCTGCCGGCGTTTGCCGCGCGCATACCGCAATCGACGGTGGCGCTTTCGACGAAAGCCCCCTACCGGGGCTTCGCACTGGCGCTGCAACTTTTCTATGCCTCCGCCATGCGGCCACGGGCAGCACGCGCTGACGCGGCAACCCTGATCGATCCGACCGCCGAGATCGAGGACGGCGTGGAGATCGAGCCAGGTGCCGTCATCGGCGCCGAGGCGGCCATCGGCCGTGGCAGCCGCATCGCGGCAGGTGCCGTCGTCGGCTACCGCGTCCACATCGGTCGGGGATGCTACGTCGGCCCACAGGCGACGGTGACGCACGCACTGGTCGGCGACCGTGTGATCATTCACGCCGGGGTGCGCATCGGGCAGGACGGTTTCGGCTTCGCGATGGGCGCTGGCGGCCACCTCAAGGTGCCGCAGATCGGCCGGGTCATCATCCAGGACGACGTCGAAATCGGAGCCAACACCTGCATCGACCGCGGCGCCCTTAAGGATACGATCATCGGTGAAGGCACGAAAATTGATAATCTCGTGCAAATCGGGCACAACGTCGTCATGGGTCGCAATTGCGTGATCGTTGCCCAGACCGGAATCTCGGGTTCCTCCGAACTCGGCGATTTCGTCGTGATGGGCGGCCAGTCGGGTCTCGTCGGACATATCAAGGTCGGTCATGGTGCCCAGATCGCTGGTGCCGCACATGTTAAAGACGATGTGACGGCTGGGGCGCGCATGGGTGGAACGCCGGCCAGGCCGCTGCGGCAGTGGGCGCGCGAGATCGCCGTTCTGTCGCGGCTCGCCAGCCGCGAGTCGGAGCGCAAGGGAGCGACTGGCGTCGGTGACATCGAGGCGGCCGATCAGTAGTTGCCACACGTCGCGCAGTGGCCCGGTCTTCGACGGCGACGACGACGGGCAGAGCCGACGACGGGAAGAGCCGACGACGAGATGATGACGAGACGCGCAGATCGAACGACGTGAGCCCTCGCAACGGGCATGGGAAGAGACGAAGCGATGAACGATGCATCCGTGAAGCCTGAGCTCGGCACCGCCGACATCATGCGCGTATTGAAGCTGCTGCCGCATCGCTATCCGATGCTGCTCGTCGACCGCATCTACGACATGAACGGTGACGAGAGCTGCGTCGGCCTCAAGAACGTGACCATCAACGAGCCGTTCTTCCAGGGCCATTTCCCGCAGTTTCCGGTGATGCCGGGCGTGCTCATCATCGAGGGCCTGGCGCAGACGGCGGGCGCGTTGTGCGTCGCCAGCCTGAAAGAAGATTACAAAGCCGAACTTGTTTATTTCATGGGTATCGACCGCGCAAAGTTCCGCCGCCCCGTGGTGCCGGGCGATCAACTGCATTACCATGTCCGCAAGGTGCGCAACCGCGGCCGGGTATGGAAGTTCTTCGGCGAGGCCAGGGTCGACGGTCAGGTTGCGGCCGAGGCCGAGGTGAGCGCGATGCTCGCCGATACCGCCGACGCACGCGCATTTGCGAGCAAGCATGGCTGATCGACATATCCATCCGACGGCGGTGGTCGAGCCGGGCAGCCGGATCGGCGAGAACGTCAGGATCGGCCCGTATTGCGTGGTCGGCGGCAACGCCGCGCTCGGCGACGGTGTCGAACTCGTGTCGCACGTCGTCGTCGCGGGGCACACGACGGTCGGGGCGCGAACGCGGATTTTCCCGTTCGCGTCGATCGGCCATCAGCCGCAGGATCTCAAGTTCAAGGGTGAGACGACGACGCTTGCCATCGGCGCCGATTGCATCATCCGCGAAGGCGTGACGATGAACCCGGGTACCGAGGGCGGCGGATCCAAAACCGTGATCGGTGACCGCTGCGCCTTTCTCGCCAACAGCCACGTCGGCCACGATTGCATCGTCGGCAACAACGTCATCTTCTCCAACAACGTCATGCTCGCCGGGCACTGCACCGTCGGCGATTTCGCGATCCTCGGCGGCGGCGCGGCCGTCATCCAGTTCGCCCGTGTCGGCCCGCACGCCTTCGTCGGCGGCATGTCGGGTCTCGAGAACGATCTGATCCCCTACGGCATGGCGCTCGGCAACCGGGCGTATCTTTCGGGGCTGAACATCGTCGGGCTGCAGCGGCGTGGTTTCGCGCGCGGCGACATTCACGACTTGCGCCGCGCCTACCGGCTGCTGTTCGCCGCCGAGGGCACGCTGATGGAACGTGTCGAGGACGTCTCGGCCGAATTCAAGGATCACCCGATCGTCGTCGAGATCGTCGAGTTCATCCGCTCCGGCGGCAAGCGTTCGATCTGCACGCCGCGTGGCGGCACCGAGTCCTGACCGCAGGCTGATCGAGACATGAGCCTCGCGCGCCGCATCGGCATTCTGGCAGGCGGGGGCAGCTTGCCGCGCGAGGTCGCAGACAGCGTCGCCGCCCGCGGTACGCCCTTGCACATCGTCGCCATCGACAGCGAGGCCGATGCCGACCTCGACCCCTACCCGGTGACGCGCGTCGGCTGGGGCGAGATCGGCCGCATGATCCGCGCGTTCAACGACGCCGGCGTCACTGATCTGGTGATCATCGGTTCGGTGCGGCGCCCGGACCTCGGCGCCATCCGCCCCGACCTCGGTTTCTTCCGCGCGCTTGCCACCGTCGGGCGGCTGGTGCTGGCGGGCGGCGACGATCGCGTGCTGCGCGGCGTCATCGCGTTCTTCGAGAGTAAGGGATTGCGCGTCGTCGGGCCGGCGCGGGTGGCGCCGGAACTGGTCATCTCAGCCGGTACCATCGGCAAGCGGCCCCTCGACGAGCGCCAGATTGCGGATGCCCGGCTCGGTTTCGATCTGATCGGGGCGCTCGGCGCCTTCGACATCGGTCAGGCGGCTATCGTCAGCAACGGGCGCATCGAGGCCATCGAGGGGGCGGAGGGCACCGACCGGCTGTTGCGGCGTGTCGGCGAACAGCGCCGCGCGCGCGGGGTGGCGCCGGGTTCGACGAGCGGTCTGCTGGTCAAGCGCGCAAAGCCGGCGCAAGATCAGCGTATCGATCTGCCGGTGATCGGACCTGAGACGATCACGCGGGCGGTGGAAACGGGTC
>JBKBNR010000054.1:0-11701 GCA_046295315.1 Hyphomicrobiaceae bacterium | reverse complement strand
ATCGGCGATCAAATTTTGAGGCCGCTGTTTCGCGCCAGCAATTGCAGCGATTGCAGAGGCCTGGCGCCGACGTGGGAGATGACCTCCGCCGCCGCCAGGCTGCCGAGGCGCCCTGCCGTCGCCAGGTCGTGGCCGTGTGCGATACCGTAGAGGAACCCGGCGGCGTAAAGGTCTCCGGCACCGGTGGTATCTTCGAGCTTCGAGATCGGCTGCGCGGGCACCTCGACACGCTCGCCTCCCGACAGGATCAACGAACCCTTGGCGCTGCGCGTCAATGCGGTGAGGCGGGCGTCCTTTTCCACCTGCGCGGTGGCGGCGTTGAAATCGTCGGTCTGGTAGAGCGCTTTGATTTCGCTTTCGTTGGCGAAAAGAATATCGACGCCGTTACGGATCAATTCGAGGAATTCGCCGCGGTGGCGATCGACGCAGAAGCCGTCCGACAGCGTCAGCGCCACCTTGCGGCCGGCCTCACGCGCAAGCGTGGCGGCATGGCGGAACGCGGCTTTCGCCTCCGGGCGGTCGAAAAGATAACCCTCGAGATAGACGATCTTCGAGGCGGCGATGACGCTGGCGTCGATCTCGCCTCGATCGAGTTCTGTCGAAATGCCGAGAAACGTATTCATGGTCCGCTCGCCATCGGGCGTGACGAGAATGAGCGATCGCGCGGTCGGGGCGCCGCCACTCACCGGCTTGCCGTGAAAATCGACATTCGCGGCGCGGATGTCGTGGGCGAAGATGCGGCCGAACTCGTCGCCTGCGACCTTGCCGATGAACGCCGCTCTGCCACCCAGCGAGGCGACGCCGACGAGGGTGTTGGCGGCCGACCCGCCCGAGCTTTCGGTTGCCGGGCCCATGTTGTCGTAGAGCTGCGATATGGTGTCGGAGTCGACCAGGCGCATGTGACCTTTGGGTGCGCCGTGGCGGACCAGAAAATCGTCGTCGCAGCGGCCGATGATGTCGACGATGGCGTTGCCGATGCCGACGACGTCGTAGCGGATGTCACTCATGGTTGTGCCTCCGGGTTTTCGATTGGGTAACGGCCGGGCGGCACGAACAGGAAACGAGCGGCTGCTGCGGCGGTGTGCGGACAGGTTGAAAGTGCGGCGCACTATAAGGGCGCCACGCACTGTCACAAGGCCAGGCGCAGAGCTGCCCCCGGTTTCCGTTGCGCTGCCACGGCAAGGACCGCCCTTGCATCGCTCTTTGTCGGCCGGTCACCGCCGATCACGCGCCGCGGCGCCCGGTATCACGACCGCTTGAACGGACGGTTTGTCTTGAAACGGCCCCGGCGCGAAACTCGTAAAGCCGGTCAACAGGCAATCAGAACGGGAGAGAAAAAATGTCGGTGCGAACAGTGGCGCGAAAGTGGGAACTGACCGTCGGGTGCGCCGCGGTCCGGTTGCGTTTGGTCGCGTCTGCCGCGGCACTGCTCGCAAGTGTGGCGGCCGCTCTGGCGCCCGTCCCGGCGTCGGCCAAGGACGTAACGGCGACATTCTCGGCCCATACGGCAGGTTCGGCCGCGACCGTCGATCATTCGGCCTGGACCCGGCTGCTCACGGCCCATGTCAAGCCGGCGACGGATGGCGTCAATCTCGTCGACTACAAGGCGTTCAAGTCGGCCGGCCACGCGGATTTGAAATCCTACATCGCGCGCCTCGAGGCAATCGATCCATCGAAGCTCGATCGCGCCGAGCAGTTCGCGTTCTGGGCCAACCTCTACAATGCCAAGACCATCGACATCGTGCTCGATCATTACCCGGTGGCGTCGATTCGCGAGATCGAGCTCGGCAGCGGCCTTCTCGGCTTCATCAAGAAAAGCGTCGGCGTCGGCGGCCCTTGGAAAGCGGAGGTCATGAAGGTTTCGGGTCAGGCCCTGTCGCTCGACGATATCGAGCACAAGATCTTGCGGCCGGTACACAAAGACCCGCGCGTGCACTACGCCGTCAACTGTTCGTCCTACGGCTGCCCCAACCTCGGCACCGAGGCGTTCACAGGAGCCAAGCTCGACGCCCAGCTCGATGCCGCCGCGCGCGCTTTCGTCAATCACCCGCGCGGCATGACGGTGAAGTCGGGCTCGGTCACGGCGTCGTCGATCTACGACTGGTTCCAGTCCGATTTCGGTGGCAGCGCCGCCGGCGTGCTCGATCACGTCCGCAAATATGCCGGGCCGGAACTGACGAAAAAGCTTGCCGGCGTTTCATCGATCGCGGCTTACCAGTACGACTGGAAGCTGAACGACCTACGACGCTGAAGCGCCCCCCGCGATCCCGCGACTTTCCTTCCCTCGCGATCGACGCTCGACTATTGATCCCCTCGAATCGCATCCATTCCGATGCGGGAGAAAACTCGTCATGCCGAAGAAGTCCGAGGACTTATCGCCGACCGGCGGTGTCGCGTCCAAGTTCAAGACATGGGCACCGCTGCTGCTGCTCGCCGGCCTGATGGCGCTTGTGTTCGGCATGGGGTGGCACCAGTACCTTTCATTCAAGACCATCGGCCTCAATTACGAAGCGCTGCGTGGGTTCGTCGCGCAGAATCTTCTGCTGTCTCTTCTCGCCTACATGGCGCTGTACGTTGCCGTCGTCGCTCTGTCGCTGCCCGGCGGTCTGGTGATGACGCTGTCTGGCGGACTCCTGTTCGGGTGGGTCATCGCTGCCCCCGCGACCATCATCGCCGCGACGATCGGCGCAACGATCGTGTTTCTGATTGCAAAAACGTCGTTTGGCGAAAGTCTCGCCGCCAAGGCCGGCCCGTGGATCGGCAAGCTGCGCGAAGGGTTTCAGGCCAATGCGCTCAGCTATCTGTTGTTCCTGCGGCTGGTCCCGGCGTTCCCGTTCGTCGTCGTCAATCTGGCGCCGGCCCTGCTCGGTGTTCCGCTCGGCACATTCGTGCTCGGCACGCTGCTCGGTATCATTCCCGGCACGACAGCGTTTTCTGTGCTCGGCGCCGGCCTCGGCAGCGCCGTCGAAAGCCAGAATGCGATCTACAACGCTTGCCTTGCCCAGCAAGGCGCGAAAGCCGCCGAAGTTTGCAGCTACTCCATCGATACCAAATCACTCGTGACCGGTGAATTGCTGGCGGCATTCGCGCTGCTTGGTTTCGTTGCTCTCATTCCAGTCGTAATCCAGAAATTCAGATCGAGGACGTCCGCCAATGACAACGCCTGAGGCCGCCAGCGCCGTGCTGAACGTGGACATCTGCGTCATCGGGGCGGGCTCTGGCGGACTTTCCGTCGCTGCCGCGGCGGCCGCATTTGGCCAGCGCGTGGTGCTGATCGAAAAGGGCAGAATGGGTGGCGATTGCCTCAACTTCGGTTGTGTGCCGTCGAAGGCGATGATCGCGGCGGGCCGCAAAGCGCACGTCATGCGCACCTCGGGGCCATTCGGCGTCGCGTCCGTCGATCCGGTGATCGACTGGGCGAAGGTGAACGACCATGTTCGCGGTGTCATTGCCGCGATCGCGCCGAACGACAGTGTCGAGCGGTTCCGCGGATTGGGCGTCACCGTCATCGAAGCGGCGGGCCGCTTCACCGACAAGGAGACCGTGGCCGCCGGAGATTACAGCATCAAGGCGCGGCGATTCGTCATCGCGACCGGGTCATCCCCCGTCGTGCCGCCGATACCGGGGCTCGCCGAAGTGCCCTACATGACCAACGAGACGATCTTTGACAACCGCGCGGTAATCGGCCATCTCATCGTCATCGGGGGCGGGCCGATCGGCATGGAACTGGCGCAGGCGCATCGCCGGCTCGGCGCCGATGTGACGGTGCTGGAAGGGCTGAAGGCGCTCGGCAAGGACGACCCGGAAATGACCGCCGTCGTGCTCGCACAACTGCGGCACGAGGGGATCTCGATCCGCGAAGGCGCGAAAGTGACGAAGGTCGAGGGCACCGCAGGCGCCATCCGTGTCACCATCGGTGAGGGTGCGGCGGCCGAGACGATTTCGGGTACGCATCTACTGGTCGCGGCGGGCCGCAAGCCGAACCTCGACGGGCTCGGCCTCGACGCCGCCGGCATCAAGCACGACAAGCGTGGGATCGCGGTTTCTCCCGGGCTCGTCACTTCGAACGCCAGGGTGTTCGCTATCGGCGATGTGACCGGCGGACTGCAATTCACTCATGTCGCCAATTATCATGCCGGGATCGTCATCCGCCGCGCTCTGTTCCGCCTGCCGGCGAAGGTCGATACGGCGGTCATTCCGTGGGTCACCTATACCGACCCGGAACTCGCCCACGTCGGCCTCACCGAGGAGCAGGCGCGCGAGAAGCATGGCAAGATCGGTGTCTTGCGCTGGCCGTTCCACGAGAACGACCGCGCGCAGGCAGAGCGCGTCACACACGGCCACATCAAGGTCGTGGTGTCGAAGCGCGGCCGCATCCTCGGCTGCTCCATCGTCGGCGAGCATGCCGGCGAAATCATTCAAATGTGGGCGCTGGCGATCTCGCAAGGCATGAACATCAAGGCGATGACGGGCTACGTCTCGCCCTATCCGACACTGTCGGAGGTGAGCAAGCGCGCCGCCGTTCGCCACTATGCTACTGCGCCCGCTCATCCTCTTGTGCGCAAGGTGATCGGCTTCCTGGCGAAATTCGGCTAATACGTGGGGAGCCGACGGGTGCCACGCGGGCACTCGGGGAAGTGAGCCCAGGATAAAGTGGACATCAAGAGCCACGATCAGTTCAAGACCGGAAAAGCGGCGGCCGTGGCGGCTGGCGGTTCGATAGCGCGCGTCGTCGCGGCATCGCGTGAGCGCTGGCTGATGATGGGCTTGCCAGCAAAGCTACTGCTGCTCACGTCGGCATTCGTGATGATCGCCGAAGTGCTCATCTTCGTGCCGTCCGTTGCCAACTATCGGGTGTCTTGGCTGAGCGATCGGCTGACGGCGGCGCAGGTGGCGGCGCTGGCGGCGGAAGCCGTGCCGGGTGGCGAGGTGCCGCCGAAGGTGCGCGCCGAGTTGCTGCGCACCGCGCAGGTCAAAGCTGTCGCCATCCGCCGTGACGGCTTGCGCCGCGTCGTCCTGCCGGCCGATGACACCATCGTGGTCGATGCCTTCTACGATCTGCGGCCCGGACCCGACGGCGTCGGCAGCGGCATTCTCAATCGGTTCGTCCTCATTCGCGATGCCATCGACACGTTCGTTGCGGGACATCGCCGGACCATCCGTGTCATCGGGCCGGTCGGCGCCAACCCGAACGACTTCATCGAGATCGTGATTCCCGAAGCGCCGCTGCGCAAGGTCATGCTGAGTTATGGTTTCAACATTCTGGCTCTGTCGATCCTGATTTCGCTGATCACTGCGGCGCTCGTCTATCTGGCGCTGTCGCGTCTGCTGGTTCAGCCGATGATGCGATTGACGCGCAATATGGTGCGGTTCTCCGAAAATCCCGAGGACCCCGAGCGGATCATCGTGCCGTCGGGACGCGCCGATGAAATCGGCATCGCCGAACGCGAACTGGCGCAGATGCAACGCGATCTGTCGCAACTTTTCCTGCAGAAGAGCCGCCTGGCGGCGCTGGGTCTTGCGGTCAGCAAGATCAACCACGATCTGCGCAACATGCTGGCCAACGCACAACTGATCTCGGATCGACTGACCGATATTCCCGATCCGACCGTGCAGCGGTTCGCGCCCAAGCTCATCGCCTCGCTCGACCGTGCGATCAACTTCTGCAACGACTCGCTGCGGTTTGGCCGCGCCGAGGAAGCGACGCCGCGCCGCGAGCTGATGCGGCTGTTGCCGCTGGTCGACGAGGTCGGCGACAGCCTGCTGCTGCCGCACGACGGCGTTGTCGACTGGCGCATCGACATGGATGCGAACCTGCGTATCGACGCGGACCGGGATCATCTGTTTCGCGTGTTGAGCAACCTGGTCCGCAATGCGGTACAGGCCATCGAGGGGCAGGAGGATCGCGCCGGTCCCGGCATCGTGCAGGTGCGGGCATGGCGTGAGGTGCGCAAGGTGCTGATCGAGGTGAGTGACGACGGCCCCGGCGTGCCACGAAAGGCCCGCGAGACACTGTTCCAGGCGTTTCAGGGTGCGCGCAAGGGCGGCACTGGCCTCGGTCTCGCCATAGCGGCCGAGTTGATTGCAGCGCATGGCGGCCGCGTGAGACTGCTCGACACCGCGAAAGGCGCAGCGTTTCAGATCGAAATTCCCGACCGCTCGGTGCATGCGTGAACAATTCCGCGAGAGACGACGAAGCCAACAGAGGACGACGAGAGCGAATGTCAAAGACCATTCTTACAGCGGGCCTGTTCTCGGTAGCGTTGCTGCTCGGCGTGCCGGCTGGGAGCGCGCACGAGTACAGATCGAAGTCGATAACAGTGTCGCATCCGTGGGCCCGCGCGACGCCTCCCGGCGCCACTGTCGGCGCTGCGTATCTGGAAATCGTCGCGTCGAAGTCGGGCGGCGACACGTTGATCAGCGCCAAGAGCGACGTGGCGGGGCGCGTCGAGATCCATACCCACAAAATGGATGGCGACGTGATGAAGATGCAGCAGATCGAAAACCTGCCGATCAAGGCGGGCAAATCGGCGGTGCTGAAACCGTCGGGCGATCACATCATGCTGATGGATCTCAAGAAGCCGCTCGCCGAGGGCGATCTGCTGAAGTTGACTCTCACGTTCGAGAAGGCCGGCGACATCGAGATCGAGGCGACGGTCGAGCCGATCGGTGCCAAGGGCCCGCATGGCATGGACCATCAGCCCGGTCACGAGATGGATCACTCCAAGCACGGCGACCATGGCCACCACAAGCACTGAGCGCGGAGCATCACGTTTCAGCGCAGCACGCGGCGCGCGGCGAGGCTTCCAGCAGCGCGAGGTCGGGCCACAGCACGGCGCTGTCGCTGCCGCCAGGCGCCCACGAGACGCGCGCGGGGGCGAGTGCGGCGCCCTGGACGCGCGTCTCGGTTCCAGGTAGCACGTCACAGCTCGGCCAGAGGCCGGTTTCGAGTGAGCGTCGGTATTCGGCGGGCAACCCGCAGTCGAGCATGGCTCGCGCCGCCGACATGTGGTCATACGACAGCGCGCAGTGTTCGATCGAGATACCGCGGCGCGCGGCCCGCAACACGCTGTACCAGACGCGCGGGGTTCCATCATTTGCCGGCATGCCGACGACACCTGCGTTGTGCCACAGCTTCCCGTCGACGACCTCGCTGAACGGCAATCCGCAGTGACCGCCGATGACGCCGTCGGCGTCAGCCAATGCGAGTTCGTCTCGTTTGCGGTCGCCGGCGGTCGTTGCGAACACGAACTCGTTGATGCGCGACACGCTGCCGTGAATGACGCGCAAGCGCGCGTCGCCAATCTCGATGATCATGGCTTTCGGCAGGCGGCCAAGCCATTGGCGGCGCTCGTCGTCGAACTTCGAGCGCGCGAACGCGAACCACGCTGCTGATAGGCGGTCGCACTGGCTGCCCGTCGTGAAGCCGCAGCCGCAATCGTCGGCATCGGTTGCAATCTGCTCGTCGCAGTTGCCCATCACGACGCGGATACCGCTGGCGCGAACCAGATCGACGGTTTCGAGCGGCGAACCGCAATAGGCGACGAGGTCGCCGGTGCAGACGACGTGATCAGGAGCGATACCCAAGCCCCGTGCCGCGGTAAGAACCGCCAGTGTGGCGTGGACGTTACTGTATGGGCCGCCAAAAACCAGCACCGGTCCCGTTGTGCGAAGAAGCGTTAGGTTCGCGGTCACAGAGCTGCTCCATTGCGGCATCTTGCTTTGGACATTCGCAGGCGGCAACGGCAGTGTAACGGGTGATCGACCGAAGGCGTAAGGTTTGTCGGTCGTTCAGTATTGGCGTGGAGACTTGAGTATGATGAAATTCAAGCGTGCGGTGCTGTCGGTTATGGCGGCGTTGGGCGTAGTAACTGGCGCGGTGCACGCTTATGCGCAGGATAAACTGCGGTTCGCGGTTGGGCCGTTCCAGCCGACGCCGAGCGACACGCGCAAGGCCTACGAGCCGTTTTTCAAGCATCTGGCCGAGAAGCTCGGCCGGCCTTACGAAATGGTCGTCACCAACGACTGGGCGGGCATATCGGTAGCGCTGGCTAACGGTCAGGCGGATATCGCATGGATGGGCCCGTGGGGCTATGTGCTGGCGCATCATAACGGCGGCGCCGAGGCCATCGCGACGGTGAAATACGACGGCAAGCCGACATACCACGCCATCATCCTGTCACGGCCGGGATTGAACATCGCGAAATGGCCGGACGATGCAAAGGGCCTCAAATTGTCCCTGGCCGATGTCGGCTCGACGTCCGGCTGGCTGATCCCGACGCACTATTTCATGCAAAAGGGCATCGACCCTAAAACCTATTTCCAATATCGCGATGGCGCCTCCCACGCCGCCAACGTCACGGCGGTGGCGTCGAGCCAGGTGGATCTCGCATCCGACTACGACCGCAACTTCAATGCCATGGTCGAGAAAGGCATCGTCAAGAAGGGCGACGTCAACATTGCCTGGACATCGGACCCGTTGCCGAACGATCCGCTGGTCGTGCGCAAGGGCTTCGATGCGGATCTGGCGGCGAAGTTGCAGCAGGCCTTGCTCGAGATCACCGAGGAGCAGGCGCTGACCCTGATGCCGAAGCACTACACCGGCTGGGTGAAGGCGGATCATGGCAGCTACAAGCTGATCGAGGACGCCGGCATCGCCGTCGGCCGCATCAAGCCGCAGCAGTAGTCAGAGGCGTTGCCCGCGATGCACATCGCACCGGACATGGCCACGGTGCGGGCTTTGGCGAAGCAGCCGAGGCCGGCCCGCGAGCGCGTTGTTTTCGCGCTGCTGCTGCTCGCGGGCGCCGTGTTCTATGCGCTGTGTCTGCAGATCGCGGACGTGAGCGCCTCCCGGCTGCTCGAAGGGTTGCCGCGTCTGTGGACGTGGATGCAGCGCGCCTGGCCGCCGGATGTCTCCGAACTCGACGTGCTGCTCTATCGGGCTGCCGAAACCGTGGCGATGGCGACAGTGGGCGTGTCGTTCGGCGCGGCCATCGCGGTGCCGGTGTGCCTGCTGGCGGCGCGCAACACGGCGCCCACGCCGTGGCTCTACTACCCGGCACGGTTCGTGCTCAACATTCTGCGCGGCATCGACTCGTTCATTTTCGCGCTGATCTTCGTCGCGGCTGTCGGCCTCGGGCCGTTCGCGGGCGTGCTGGGCATCGCGGTGCATGTGGCGGGTTCCATCGCCAAGCTGTGGTCCGAAGCCATCGAAACCGCCGAGCCGGGCCCCATCGAGGCGGCGCGGATGACCGGTGCCGGGCGGCTGAAGGTGGTCACATATGCGCTGTTGCCAGACGTGATGCCGTCGTTCACATCCATTCTGCTCTACATGTGGGAGTTCAACATTCGCGCGTCGACCGTGCTCGGCATCGTCGGCGCGGGCGGCATCGGTCAGGAGCTGAAGAACAGCATCGACCTGCTGTTGTTCGACCGCGTTTTCACCACCCTGCTGATTATCCTCGCGATGGTCACGGCCATCGATGCGTTGAGCGCGTGGCTGCGGCGGAGGTTGACATGACGAGCGGTCTGCGCACGGTCGGATTATCGAAGAGTTACGGCAATACCCGGGCCCTCGACGGTGTGTCGCTCATCGTTGCGCCAGGGGAGATGGTCGTCGTGCTGGGCCCCAGCGGCTCAGGCAAGTCGACACTGTTTCGCTGCATCACCCGGCTGACCGAGCCGGACGCGGGTGAGGTTTATGTCGACAGCACGCCGATCCATGCCTTGCGCGGCCGGGCGTTGGCGAAAGCGCGCCGCGACATCGGGGTCGTATTCCAGCAGTTCAATCTGATCCGCCGGCGCACGGCGCTGGAAAATGTGCTGGCCGGGCGGCTCGGGGCGGCGCCGCTGTGGCGCGTCGTCAGCGGCCGTTTCGACGACGGCGACTATGCGGTGGCTTATGCGGCGCTCGATGCCGTGGGACTGGCGGAGAAGGCGCATCAGCGCGCCGATACGCTGTCGGGCGGCCAGCAGCAGCGCGTCGCAATCGCCCGCGCTGTGGCTCAACGCAGCAAGATTTTGCTCGCTGACGAACCGGTCGCCAGCCTCGATCCAGCATCTGCCGTCGCGGTGCTGTCGATCCTCAAAGGGTTGACGCGCACGTCGGGCCTTGCCGTGCTGTGCACGCTGCATCAGCCGCATCTGGCGGAGCAATTTGCCGATCGCATCGTCGAAATGCGCGACGGCCGGCTGGTCGGGTCGGTGGCGGTAACCGCGTCATCCGTGTCGGTGGGCCAGGACGGCTATCCAGGCGTACCCTGCGCAGTTGCCGGTTGAA
The DNA here is from genome assembly GCA_046295315.1 of Hyphomicrobiaceae bacterium. Taxonomy (GTDB): domain Bacteria; phylum Pseudomonadota; class Alphaproteobacteria; order Rhizobiales; family Hyphomicrobiaceae; genus JAEUMD01. Next base: position 1,422 of record JBKBNR010000054.1, on the reverse strand, counting down.
GCCTTCGCCGACGCGGCAACCGATTGATTCCCGTGGCTTCTCCTCCATCCCCTGGTATACCACGCGGGATGCGTCGGACGCCCGAACGTATGTCGTTCGACGAATTGCCGCGCTGCAACGAGCGCGCTACAAACGGGGTCGCACGGTCGTCGAGGAACCCATTCATGGCAGACGCAAAGTCGCAGCGAGGCGCACGGATCGAGCGCCCGCTTTCACCGCATTTGCAGATCTATTCGCCGCTGATCAACATGGTGATGTCGATCCTGCACCGCATCACCGGGGCGGCGCTTTACTTCGGCTCGCTGCTGCTCGCGTGTTGGCTGATCGCGGCTGCGTCCGGCCCGCAGTATTTCGAGTATGTCAACGCCATCTTCGGCAGTGTCCTCGGCCGGCTCGTCCTGCTCGGCTACACCTGGGCGCTGATCAACCATGCGCTCGGCGGCATCCGCCATTTCATCTGGGATACCGGCAAGGGTTACGACCTCAAGACCGTCGATGTGCTGTCGTGGGGTACAGCAGCCCTCGGCGTCGTGCTGACCCTCGCGATCTGGCTGTTGACCGGCCAGTTCTCCGCGCTCGCCGGCAAGCTCGTTTCAATCGTATCGACCACGGTGGCTTGAACCATGGCTGAAAACCGCAAGATGCGCACGCCGCTGAAGAACGCTCGTGCCCTCGGCTCCGCCAAGGAAGGTGCCGACCATTTCTGGAAACAGCGCGTCACGGCGATAGCCAATCTGGTGCTGATGGTCTTTCTCGTCTGGCTGGTGGTGTCGCTGATCGGCGCCGACCACGCGACCGTAAAGGCCAAGCTGGCGCACCCGCTGGTGGCGCTGGGGTTGCTGCTGCTTACCCTCTCGGGCGTCGTCCACATGCGTCTCGGTATGCAGGTCATCATCGAGGACTACGTGCACGGCGAGGGAAGCAAGGTCGTCTTTCTGATGCTGAACACGTTCTTCACCATTCTGGTCGGCGCGGCAATCGTGTTCTCGGTACTCAAGCTGAGCTTTGGAGCATAAGCGCGATGGCAAAAGGCAACGGCTCCTCCGCGGGTCACTCGAGCGCACCGGCTGTCAACGGCCGCGCCTATCCGGTCCAGCACCATACGTATGACGTCGTCGTGGTCGGTGCGGGTGGTGCGGGCTTGCGCGCCACGCTCGGCGCGGCGGAAGCGGGTCTCAAGACGGCGTGCGTGACGAAGGTTTTCCCGACGCGCTCACACACCGTCGCGGCGCAGGGCGGTGTCGCCGCGTCGCTCGGCAACATGGGGCCGGACAACTGGCGCTGGCACATGTACGACACCGTCAAGGGGTCCGACTGGCTGGGCGATCAGGACGCGATCGAATATCTCTGCCGCCATGCGCCCGATGCCGTCTACGAGCTCGAGCACTATGGCGTGCCGTTTTCGCGCACCGAGGACGGCAA
>JBKBNR010000053.1:0-11825 GCA_046295315.1 Hyphomicrobiaceae bacterium | reverse complement strand
GTCGAGGTGCGGATCGCCCGCGCCGATGTCAAAGTCGTCGCCGATGGCATGCAGGGCGGCGGGGCACCGCGGCGCCACGAAATCAACGTCACCAAGGCGATGTCCGTGCGGCTGCGCGCGCCGGAGGGCGGGTTCATCATCGAAGCCGCGTCACCCGAAACGCAGTGGATCGACGGCGTGCTCGGGCCGATGACCGACGACTACGCCAGCTGGCGCTGGTCGGTCACCCCGCTGGAACGCGGCCACCGCCGCCTCCAGGTCGTCGTCGCGGCGCGCACCTCGAGCGACGGTCTTGCCGCCGAAACGGCGCTGCCCGATCAGGTTATCGAGGTTCGGGTCAAGACGAACTACGGCCGCGTCTTCAAGCGGCTGGGCGGCTGGGCGGTGGCCGCGATCGCAGGCGGTCTGCTCGCCCATTTTGGCGAAGGATTGCCGCCGGCTGCGATGCAACTGATGCAGATGGTCGTCAAGTAAGCGCTTGCGGTCTAAAGCGCCCCGTGCTCGGCGAGCACAACCGCCATGGCGGCGCGAAGATCAGCCAGCCCTTCGCCCTTTTCAGACGATGTTGCGATGACGACCGGAAACGCCGCCGGGTGTTTAGCCAGTGCCGCTTCGGTGTCCCGCAGGACATATTGCAGCTTGGACCGCGAGATCTTGTCGGCCTTGGTCAGCACCACCTGATATGACACGGCGGCGGCATCGAGCATCTCGAGGATCTCGTTGTCGACCGTTTTGAGACCGTGGCGGCTGTCGATCAGCAGGTAGACCCGCGCCAGCGAGCGCCGCCCTTTCAGATAATCGCGGACCAGCTCCGTCCAAGCATCGACCTTGTCCTTCGGCGCCTTGGCGAAGCCGTAGCCCGGCATGTCGACGAGCGCCGTCCGCAATCCCGCGGTGACGAAGAAGTTGAGCTCCTGCGTGCGCCCTGGCGTGTTCGATGTTCGCGCCAGCCCATTCTGGCGCACCAGCGCGTTGATGAGGCTCGACTTGCCGACGTTGGAGCGCCCGGCGAGCGCGATCTCGGTCAGGTCCGCGGGCGGCAGGTGCTCGAGGCTCGGCACGCCCTTGATGAACGTCCATTCGCGCTCGAACAGCAGGCGGCCCGCTTCGAGTTCGTCGGCGGTGAATTCCGGCCGCTCGGTCATAAGCCCTCCCGGCCGGTCACGCTCGTCCGGCTATTTCTTGGCCTTGTCGGCACCGCCGACGCCGATCAGCCTCAGCACCGGGCGCACGGTGTCGATGAGGTTCTGCTTCAGCGGAATTTCGGTGCCCTGCCGCTTCATGATCATCGACTGCTGCAGGATCGACAGCACGTTGTTCCAGGCCCAATAGATGACGAGACCGGCCGGGAACGACGCCAGCAGGAACGTGAACAGCACCGGCATCCAGTTGAAGATCATCTGCTGCGTCGGATCGGGCTGCTTCGGATTGAGCTGCATCTGAACCCACATCGTCAGGCCCATGATGACCGGCCAGACGCCGATCGCCAGATAAGCGGGCACCGAGTAGGGCAACAGGCCGAACAGGTTGAACAGCGAGGTCGGATCGGGCGCGGAAAGATCCTTGATCCAGCCGTAGAAGGGCGCGTGACGCATGTCGATGGTCACGAAGAGCACCTTGTAAAGGGCGAAGAACACCGGGATCTGAAGAAGAATAGGCAAGCAGCCGGCCAGCGGATTGATCTTTTCCTTCTGGTAGAGCGCCATCAGCTCCTGCTGCTGCCGCGCCTTGTCGTCCTTGAACCGCTCGCGCAGCTTTTCCATTTCCGGTTGCAGCTTCTTCATCTTCGCCATCGACTCGTAGCTCTTGTTGGCGAGCGGGAAGAAGGCGGCCTTGACGATCACGGTCACGGCGAGAATGGCGAGGCCGAAGTTGCCGATCAGCTTGTACAGCCAGTCGATCAGGTGGAAGAGGGGCTTGGTGATGAAGTAGAACCAGCCCCAGTCGATCATCAGATCGAACTGCTTGATGGCGAGCTTCTCCTGATACTGTTCGACGAGGTGAACCTGCTTGGCGCCGGCATAGAGGTGCGCGGTGCTGGCGTGGCTCTGGCCGTTGCCGACCGTCACGCCCTCGAGCAGATAATCGACCTGATAGGTCTCCGCGCCGATGCCGGCCACCTTGGGCTTGCCGGAGAAGTTGGCGCGATAGGGACGCGACTGATCGGGAATGAGCGCCGCCGCCCAGTACTTGTCGGTGATGCCGAGCCAGCCGCCGACGACGCCCGGCAGTGACAGTTGATTATCCGCCTTCAGCGCGTCGTGATAGGTGATCTCCTTCAGGCCCTGCTCGCCGGCGACGCCGATCAGGCCTTCGTGGAGAATGAAGAAACCCTGCACCAGCGGCGTGCCGTAGCGGTGGACGCGCGCATAGGGGTAGAGCTTGACGTCGCCCCCCGACGTGTTGTCCACGCTGTCGGTGACGGTGAACATGTAATCGGCGTCGACCGCGATGGTGCGCCGGAAGGTGAGCCCGGAACCGTTGTTCCAGACCAGTTTCACCGGCGAATCCGGCGTCAGCGCGCCACTACCATCCTGCGACCACACGGTATCGGCGCCCGGCACCTTGACCGCGGCCGTTTCACCCACCCAGCCGAACTCGGCGAAGTAGGGGTGAGGGGCGTTGGTCGGCGAGAACAACTCGACGTTGGGGCTCTTCGGGTCGACCGTCTCGTGGTATTTGACCAACAGCAGATCGTCGATCCGCCCGCCGGTCAGCGGCACGGACCCCGTGAGCGACGGTGTCTTGATCGCGATGCGCTGGCCGGCGACGGCGTCGGCGCGCGACACGGACTTTGCTGGCGGGGCGACGGTGGAACCCGGCGTCGCGGGACCATCCGCCGTCGCCGATGGCGTCGGCGCGGCAACAGGCGAACCCGGCGACGGCGTCGCTCCTTGAGCCACGGGCGACTTGGCGGCCGTCTCGCGCGCGATGCGCTCCTGCTCCGCCTGCATCTGCGGCCCGGCGTAGAAATACTGCCAACCGAACAGGACCACCATCGACAGGCCGATGGCGATCATGACGTTGGTCGAGTTGTCGGGGTCGCGCTGGTTCATCGTCGCCTCGGTGCGGTGCAGTGCAGCAGTCTCGGTCGTGCACGCGGGTTGAAATCCGCGCGGCGGGTGAACGATCTAAAGCAGGAACGCCGGGAATGGAACCTCCACCCGCCGTCACGCCGACCGGACAGGCCCCTCCGATGCGCGGCGCGGCTGGTGAACGCGCTGAAAGGCTTCGCTGAGATCCCTCTTCAGCTGGTCGAACGGGCGCGTCGATGCGACGGGCTTTGCAACGAGCACATAGTCGAAACCCGGACGGCAGTAATCCCCTGCCACCGCCTCCACCGCGGCCCTCAGGCGCCGCCTGATGCGGTTGCGGCGCACCGCCCCCCCGAGCTTCTTCGTCACCGTGTAGCCGAAACGAAACGAGCCGACACTATGAGCCGGCTCGCCATCCATCTCGGTTTCAGGCGCCGCGCCGGCCCCATCCCGCCGGACCGAAGCTCTCGCCCGGGCCTCGACAGTAACGCTCGACGTCGACCAGCGCGCTCCGCCCCTGACGGCGAGAAATTCGGCTCGCGTCTTCAGTGTCGGATAAGCCAAAGGGTCGCGCTCAACTGCCTCATTCGGCCGCAGCCGAATTGAAAAAACTTCAGGCGCTCAGCCGCTTACGACCCTTGGCACGACGACGCGCGAGAACGCGGGTGCCACCCTTGGTCAGCATGCGGGCGCGGAAGCCATGCCGGCGCTTGCGCACCAATCGGCTCGGTTGGTAGGTCCGTTTCACGTCACGTTCTCCGTGGCTCGACCGGTGCCGTCAGCCGGCAGCCGGAAATTCGAATGCTCCTTCGCGAGCGGACCCTGGCACGAGACCGCGCGTGTGCCATTGCAGGCGGTATGGGAAAGGTAGCGGTTTATATGTGCGCCCCGCGGCGAAGTCAAATGCCGCGGGCGAGCCGTTACCCGGCCGGGGTTTCCGGGCCGCGGCCAATGCCCCCGGCTGTGGTCAACCTGTCATATAACCCTGGCTAATCTCACCTCAGCCGACCCACCACCCCAAGGGACAATCGTGTATGTCGATCGACCATTCGCCGAACTCCGTCCTTGCCGAAGCGGCCGAGGACATCGGCTCGAATACCTCCCGTAACACGACCATCGGCGACCTGATCGCCATGAGGCTCAGCCGCCGCGACCTGATGAGCCATCTGCTGGCCGTCGGCGCGGTGACCGCCGCCGTTTCACCCGCCGCACTGCTCGCCGGGTGCAGTGACCAGCCTTCGACGACACCGTCGTTCAACTTCAGCGAAGTTTCGGCGGGCATCGACGAAACCCACCACGCCGCCGCCGGCTATGATGCCGACGTGCTGATCCGCTGGGGCGACAAGGTGCTGGCCGACGCTCCCGCGTTCGACCCCAAGGCGCAGTCAGCCGAGGCCCAATCGAAGCAGTTCGGCTACAATAACGACTTCCTCGGCTTCATTCCGCTCGACGGCAAAGGCGACCATGGACTGCTGGTGGTCAACCACGAGTACGTCAACCCCGAACTGATGTTTCCGGGCATCGGGCGTGTGCGCGGCAAGGAGATGTTCGACAAGCTGACGGCCGAACAGGCCCGTATCGAAATGATGGCGCACGGCGGCTCGATTATCGAGATCAAGCGCGCGAGTGACGGCGCCAACAAGGGCAAATGGGCCGTCGTCGCCGACAGCAAATATGCCCGCCGCATCACCGCCGATACCGAAATGCGCATCTCGGGCCCTGCCGCTGGCCACGACCGCATGACGACCAAGGCAGACCCGACGGGCACGCTGGTGCGAGGCATGCTGAACAATTGTGCCGGTGGCGTCACCCCGTGGGGAACGTGGCTGACGTGTGAAGAAAACTTCAACGGCTATTTCTGGGCCAAGGACAAGCTCGATCAGGTCGAAGGTGCCGCAGCGCTGAAGCGCTACGGGGTGCCAGCCGAGTGGTACGCCTGGGCCAAATTCGACGATCGGTTCGACATCACCAAGGAGCCAAACGAGCCGAACCGCTTCGGCTGGGTGGTCGAGATCGATCCGCTCGACCCGACATCACAGCCGGTGAAGCGCACCGCTCTCGGACGGTTCAAGCACGAGGGCGCCGGCAACACGATCAACCGTGACGGTCGTTTTGTCGTCTACCAGGGCGACGACGAGCGCTTCGACTACGTCTACCGGTTCGTGACCCGCAAAGCCGTCGACCCGCGCAACCGCGCCGCCAACAAGGACATCCTCGACGACGGCACGTTGTATGTCGCCCGTTTCGATGCCGACGGCACCGGGGTGTGGCTGCCGCTGGTCCACGGCGAAGGCCCGCTGACGGCGGCGAGCGGCTTTCGCGATCAGGGCGACGTGGTCATCAACGCCCGCATCGCCGCCGACCTCCTCGGCGCCACCAAAATGGACCGCCCCGAGGACATCGAGGTCAACCGCCGCAGCGGCAAGGTCTATCTGATGCTGACCAACAACGACAAGCGCACCAGCGTCGCGACCGACGCCGCAAATCCGCGCTCTGCCAACGCTTTCGGCCACATCATCGAAATCACGCCTGCCGGTGGCGACCATGCGGCGCCGACCTTCCAATGGGAAATCCTCGTCCAATGCGGCGACCCCGCCGTCGCGACGGTCGGCGCCACCTTCAACCCCCGCACCAGCAAGAGCGGGTGGTTCGGCATGCCCGACAACTGCGCCGTCGACGACATGGGGCGGCTGTGGGTCGCCACCGATGGCAACGACGACAAGACTGGCCGCACCGACGGCATTTGGGCCATGGAAACCAAGGGCGAAGCGCGCGGCACGTCGAAGCTGTTCTTCCGCTGCCCGGTGGGCGCCGAGATGTGCGGGCCGGAGTTCACCGCGGATCTCGAGACGTTTTTCGTCGCCGTCCAGCACCCCGGGGAGGGCGACAAGGACAACCCGTCGACTTTCGACAAGCCGTCGACCCGCTGGCCGGACTTCAAGAGCGGCGTGCCGCCCCGGCCCGCAGTGGTCGCTATTACCAAGCGCGGCGGCGGCAAAATCGCGGTGTAACAGCCAGGTTAACGCCGCGGCGGCGCCAACCATCAACGACTTCAACCAACAACCGCCTTGCCGCGGCGCGCGGACCGTGCCAACAACCGTCGGAGGTGCCGTGGGCGCCCGCTCTTGGTTGATCGACGGAACACGCTGCCATGCTGACTCGCTCCGCCCTCTCTCGCACCGCCGATGCCGCGACGCCCCGGCACGACTGGACCCGCGAGGAAGCGGCCGCGATCTACCATGCGCCGTTCAACGACCTGCTGTTCGACGCCCACACCATCCATCGCCGCAACTTCGACGCCAACCGCGTGCAGAGGAGCCGCCTGCTGTCGATCAAAACCGGCGGATGCGCGGAGGACTGCGGGTATTGCAGCCAGTCGGCGCATCACAACTCCGGGCTCAAAGCGTCGAAGCTGATGGCCGTGCAGCGAGTGCTCGACGAAGCCAAGAAGGCCAAGGATGCCGGTGCGACGCGCTACTGCATGGGGGCAGCCTGGCGTGAACCCAAGGGCCGCGACATGGATGCGGTGGTGGCCATGGTGGAAGGCGTCAAGGCGCTGGGGCTGGAAACCTGCATGACGCTCGGCATGCTCTCGGATGGCGACGTGTCGCGTCTGAAGTCGGCCGGGCTCGACTATTACAACCACAACATCGACACCTCCGAGCGCTACTACTCCGAGGTCATCACCACGCGCACTTTCGGCGAGCGCCTCGATACGCTGGCGCGGGTCCGTGAAGCCGGCATCAAGGTCTGCTCGGGCGGCATCGTCGGCATGGGCGAGGAACCGCAGGACCGCATCGACATGTTGCTGACGCTGGCGACCCTGCCCGAACACCCGGAGAGCGTGCCGATCAACATGCTGATCGCGATCCCCGGTACGCCGCTCGCCGATGCGCCGCCGATCGACAGTATCGAGTTCGTGCGCACCATCGCGCTCGCCCGCATTCTGATGCCGAAGTCGTTCGTGCGTCTGTCGGCCGGCCGCACCGAAATGAGCGACGAGCTGCAGGCGTTGTGCTTTTTCGCCGGCGCCAACTCGATCTTCTGCGGCGAGACGCTGTTGACCGCCGACAACCCAGGCGACGACAAGGACGCGCGGTTGTTCCGTCGCCTCGGCATCGAGGGTCTGGAGTTGCAGTCCGACAACGGCCGTCACGGCAACGGCGGACATCAGTCCGCGCACGGCGAAGCGGACGACGCGCCGGGATGCTCTGGCGATGCACGATCGGCATAGGCGATCGCTGGAGGCACTGGCACGCCGCAACCGCCTGCGCGCTCTGGCTTCGCGTGCCGGTCTCGACTTCTCGTCGAACGATTATCTAGGACTTGCCGCCTCACCAGCGCTGCGCGATGCAGCTACCTCGGCGCTTGCCCGCGGTGTTGCGCTCGGCGCCGGTGGCTCGCGCCTGTTGCGTGGCAATCACCCCGAGCATGAAGCTCTGGAAGCCGCCGCCGCACGCCACTTCGGCGCGGAATCTGCGTTGTTCATGGGTGGCGGTTTCGCCGCCAACGCCGCGCTGTTCCAGACGCTGCCCGATCGCGGCGACCTGATCGCCTTCGATGCGCTCATTCACGCCAGCGTCCACGACGGAATGAACGCGTCACGCGCCGAGGCTCGCGCCTTCCGACACAACGACGCGCAATCGGCCGACGACACGATCACCGCCTGGCGGCATGGCGGAGGCAAGGGGCGGCCGTGGATCGCGGTCGAAAGCCTCTACAGCATGGACGGCGACCGCGCACCGCTCGACGACATGATGGCGGTTGCCAAGCGCCACGAGGGCGTGCTGGTGATCGACGAGGCGCACGCGACCGGCGTGCTGGGTGAGCGCGGCCGCGGCCTCGGCGCCTACCTCGAAGGCCGCCCCGACGTCATCGCGCTGCACACCTGCGGCAAGGCGCTCGGCGTCTCGGGTGCGCTGCTCACCATGCCGAGGCTGCTCAGCGACTATATGATCAACCGGGCGCGCGGCTTCATTTACGCAACGGCGCCGTCACCGCTGGTCGCCGCTGTGGTGCGCGCCGCGCTCGACATCGCGGGCCGATCCGACGATCTGCGCCAGCGGCACGCAGCGCTCGTCGCCCATGCCAGCGTGCTTGTCCGCGACCGGCTGGCCGTCACGCCCTCCGGCTCGCACATTCTCCCCGTTGTCGTGCGCCACGACGAACGCGCGGTGCGACTGGCAGATGCCCTGCAGCACGCCGGTTTCGACGTGCGCGCCGTTCGCCCGCCGACCGTGCCGGAAGGCACCGCGCGGTTGCGCATCTCGTTGACGCTCAACGTGTCACCCGACGACGTGTCCGCCATGGTCGCGAGCCTCGCCGAAGCAATGCGCGATGTCGCAGCGGAGCGCGCGTCGTGAGCCGGGCCCTCGTCGTCACCGGCACGGATACGGGCATCGGCAAGACAATCGTCGCCGCTCTGCTGACCCTGATGCTCGACGCGGATTATTGGAAACCGATCCAGTCAGGATTGGATGGCGAAAGCGATAGCGATGTGGTCCGACGGCTCGCTCGAGCGACGCCCGATCGTATCCACCCCGAAGCCTATCGCCTCAACGCGCCGCTCTCACCGCATCGCGCCGCCGAGCTGGATGGCCTTGTCATCGACACCGCGCGACTGATCCCGCCGCGGACATCGCGCCCGCTGGTCATCGAAGGCGCCGGCGGGCTGCTGGTTCCGGTCACGCGGGCCGAGTTGCAGATCGACGTCTTCGCGCGCTGGCGGTTGCCCGTCGTGCTGGTCTGCCCGACGCGGCTCGGTTGCATCAATCACGCGCTGCTGTCCGTCGAAGCGCTCAGGTCCCGCGACATCCCGATTGCCGCGATCATCTTCGCCGGCGACGAGAACGCCGACAGCCAGCGCACCATCGTCGATTTTGCCCGCGTGCCCTCGGCCGGACGATTGCCCCGCATGACCCTGCTCGACGCGGAACACCTGCGCAACGCCGCAAGCCAGCACCTCGATATGACGCCGCTGCGCCGCACGCTGGAGGCCAGCAGATGAGCAAAGCCAACCGATCCCGGGTCTGGCACCCGTTCACACAACACGCGCTGCAACCCGACGCGACGATGATCGCGACCGCGGAACGCGAGTGGCTGACGACGCCCGACGGCCGGCGCATCCTCGATGGCATTTCGTCGTGGTGGGTGGTCACGCACGGCCACCGCCACCCGAAGATCGTCGCGGCGATCAAGGATCAGATCGACCGGCTCGATCAGGTGATCTTCGCCGGCTTCACGCACGAGCCGGCAGAGCGGCTCGCGGAAGCGCTCGTGCTGCTATCGCCGAAGGGTCTCGATCATGTTTTCTTCTCCGACAGCGGTTCGACCGCCGTCGAGGTCGCCATCAAGATGGCGCTCGGCACGTTCCACAATCGCGGCGACAAGCGCCACCGCATTCTGGCGCTGGAGCACGGCTATCATGGTGATACCGTCGGCGCGATGTCGGCGGGAGCACGCGGCGTTTTCTCGACACCTTATGCGCCGCTGCTGTTCGAAGTGACGCGCATACCCTTCCCCCATTCTGGACGCGAGCAAGGAACAATAGATGCCATTGCTGCCGCGTGCCGCGCGGGCGATGTTGCGGCGCTCATCATCGAACCGCTGATCCTCGGCGCCGGCGGCATGCTGACGTACAGCGCCGCAACGCTGGCCGAGATGGCGCGCACCGCACGCGCATATGGCGCGCTTCTTATCGCCGACGAGGTGATGACGGGATGGGGGCGGACCGGCACGCTGTTCGCCTGCACTCAGGCCGGTCTCTCGCCCGATCTCATGTGCATCGCCAAAGGCATCACCGGAGGATCGCTGCCGCTCGCTGCGACGCTCGCCACGGCGGACATCTTCGACGCGCACTATTCAGCCGATCGCGCGCGGACCTTCTTCCATTCGAGTTCCTACACCGCGAACCCGGTGGCCTGCGCCGCCGCGCTCGCCAACTGCGAAATATGGCGCACAGAACCCGTGCTCGACCGCATCGCCAATCTGGCACTGGCGCAACGTCAGCACATCGCTGCGTTCGACGGCGACGCGGACTTCGCGAACGTTCGCCAGACCGGCACCATCACGGCGCTCGATATTCCTGCCAGCGATGCCGGGTATCTTGCCGACGTCGGCCCGAAGCTCTACGCCTTCTTCCTCGAGCGCAATCTGCTGCTCCGGCCGCTCGGCAATACCATCTACGTCATGCCGCCGTATTGCATCGACGACGCTGGTCTCGGCAGCATCTATGCGTCGATCCACGACGCTGCCGATGCGTGCCTTTGAAAAGAGAAGCAAGGGTTGAACACGAGTGGTTGAGCGCGGCGCGGAAATCATTGGACTGGGCCACTACGCGCCGAGCCGCGTCGTCCCCAACGCCGAGATCGAGGCGAGCCTCGGCCTCGAAGCCGGTTGGATTGCGCGGCGCACCGGCATTCTCGAGCGGCGCTTCGCGGCCGACGCAGAGGCGCTGTCCGACATGGCGGTCGCGGCGGGCGACATGGCGCTGACGCAAAGCGGTGTAGCACGCGATGGCGTTGCGCTGACCATCCTCGCCACATCGACACCGGATCATCTGCTGCCGCCCTCGGCGCCGCTGGTCGCCCACAGGCTCGGCCTCACGCGGTCCGGCGGCATCGACATGGCGGGAGCGTGCGCCGGGTTTCTCTATGCGCTCTCATTCGCGGATGCGTTCGCGCGTGTGCACGGCACCTGCGTCCTGGTCATCGCCGCCAACATCCTGTCGCGTCGCATCAACCTGCAAGAGCGCGCCAGCGCCGTGCTGTTCTCCGACGCCGCGGGCGCCGTCGTCGTGCAACCGACATCGCGTGCCGCGGCTGGTATCTCAGGCGTCGAACTGGCGGCGGACGGCAGTGGCTACGACCTCATAAAGATACCGTTCGGCGGCAGCCGCGCCCCCTTCCCGACCGCCCGCGATCCGAGCGACGTGCTGATGACCATCACCGACGGCAAGGCGGTGTTCGCGAAGGCCGTGGCGATGATGGCCGATTGCGGCAAGGCGGCACTGGCTCGGTCGAAATGCGACATTGGCGCAGTGACGCACTGGGTGCCGCATCAGGCCAACACGCGCATCATCGAGGCGACGCGGCAGCGGCTCGGCATCGCGTCTGATCGCACGCTCAGTTCGGTCGAGCGCTTCGGCAACAGTTCGGCAGCGACGATCCCGTTCACGCTGTCGCTGCTGGCCGCAACCCGCAATTATCAGCCTGGCGATCTGGTGCTGATGACCGCCGCCGGCGCAGGGCTGACCGGCGGCGCGATAGCCTGGCGTTGGTAGCGCGGCACCTAACGCATCGACCTCAGAACTTCCAGCCTATCGCGCGATCGACCGCGTAGTCGCCGCCACCGCGGATGACGATGGCCAGCGCGACGAGGCCCCAGAGCAGCGGATATTCGAAGCCGCCCGCCGTCCAGAAAAAGCCGTTGCCGAGATGCACGCCGAAAGCGGCGTAGCCCATCAGCGCCACGACCGCCAGCGCCGTCAGCCTCGACACCAGGCCGATGGCGAGGAACAAGCCGCCGACGAATTCGGTCAGTCCCGCAAGCAAGGCGAACACGATGCCCGGCGCCAGCCCGAGGTTCTGTTCGAAGAACTGCCCGGTGGCCGCAAGGCCATGACTGCCAAACCATCCGAACAGCTTCTGCGCACCGTGCGGCATGAGGATGAGTCCGGTGGCGATGCGCACGATCAGCCAAGCGATGGCATCGCTCGAGGCCGTGATTGCGCGGGCGTCGTTCACCCGCGCCAGCGGGTCCTTCGATGTCGTGGTCATTTCCTGCGTCTCC
>JBKBNR010000052.1:0-11951 GCA_046295315.1 Hyphomicrobiaceae bacterium | reverse complement strand
GCCAGACGCGCTTCCTTAAGGGCCGGATCGTAATAGGTGTTGAGGTTGTCGACGCCGACGACGCGGTTCCCGGCTTCGAGCAGGCGCTCGGTCACGTGCATGCCGATGAACCCCGCGGCGCCGGTCAGCAGGATCGTGGCGTCGGACTTGCTCGTCATCGGGCTCGTCACCGGGGCCTCGGGTTTGCAGGCCATTACTATGCGCCACGCGCAAGGCGGCATCGCGGCGCAATCTGCGTTCGGTGCGCCACGTCGACAGCGAATGCCCGGTTCGCGCGCCGTTGGCAACGTCTCTCTGGTGAATCACTGGTGCACACTGGTTTGCCCGATATTGGCAGTGGAAAACCCCGACTCGACGCCGTTCACCCAATCATCTAATCAGCAACGAGCCGGGCCGGTGGTGGCACCGCTCGGCACCGGGCGCGGCGCCCGGCAGGGAGGGCGTCCAGGGGATGTTCAACGGGGAGCCGGATAGCCTGCACCGGCCGCTGGCAACCCGTGTCGGCGGCATACTGCCCGGCACGGTGCTGATGCTCTCTGCCATCGGCCTGGCGATCGCCTCCCGCGCGGCGCCCTTCTATCTCGGCGCTCTGCTTCTCTGTGTCTTAGCCGTGTCGCCACGCGCAACCTGGCGGCGTGGTCTTCAACATGCGGTGGCACAGCCGCTGGTCGCGCCGCTCGCGCTGCTGATCGGCTATGCCAGCCTTTCGGCCTTATGGGCGCACGACCCGGCGGGCACACTCGAGAAATCGGGTGTTGCGCTCGCGGTCGTCGCGGTCACGTCGATCCTCGCAGTCGCTTTCGCCTCGCGTGATCGCATCGAGCGGCTGCACATTGCCGAGGGCTTGTGGATCGGGCTCCTGGTCGCCTGCGCCTACACGGTATTCGAGATCGCCACCGACCAGCTCATCGTCCGCACAGTCGTCAACACGCTCGGTATAGCGCCGGGGACCATGCGTCCCCCGCAGGCATACCTGTTCCGGAACGGCCGGCTCGTCCACATCGATATCAGCGTGGTGTCGCGCAACATCGCGCCGCTGGTGTTGCTGCTGTGGCCGGCCATGATGGGTGTGCGCGGCTATATCGCTGCGCCGTATGCGATCGCCGTCAGCGCCCTGCTGCTGAGCTCGACGGGTCTCGCGGTGATGATGTCGCCACACGAGACCTCGAAGGCCGCATTCTTGCTGGGCCTCGTCGTCTGGCTCGTCGCGCACCAGTGGCCACGCGTGGCGGGATTCGTCGCCCGCGCCGGCTGGCTCGCGGCATGCCTGTTGCCGATCCCAGTGGCGATCGGGCTGCACGCTGCGGGGCTTCATACCAAGAGCTGGCTGCCGGTCTCGGCACGTCATCGCGTCGAGATCTGGAACTATTCCGCCCGCGACACGCTCGCCGCGCCGATTTTCGGTAACGGGGCCATGACGACCTACGCGACCGTGGCGGAGACGCCGCCGGAACGGCGCAATCGGCTGACGCCGCCGCACCAGCACAACGTCTATCTGCAGGTGTGGCAGGAACTCGGGCTGGTCGGAGCGATTCTCCTGCTGCCGGTCGGCTGGCGTTTGCTGGCTATGATCGCCGCCCTCGACACGCGAGCGCGGCCCTACGGATATGCCTTCGTCGCCAGCGCAGCCACCATCGCTTCCTCGAGCTACGGCATTTGGCAACTCTGGTTCATGGCGCTCTACGGCATGGCGGCGGTCGCTTTCGTGGTTGGCCTTGGTGCGGGGCGCGACCGGCCGGCCTGACACGAGGCCGCCGAGCGTCGATCATTGCCGCTTAACGATCGGCGTCCTTACTCGAGTCCAAACAACTCGGCCGGCGCCTGATGATCTTCGGCCCACGTTGCCCACGCGACGTCGGTCGGACAGAGCGCAAGCTCTTCGACATTCCAGGCGCCCGCGTCCGACTTCTTCAACAGCGCACCCGCGAGATGGCTGACGTCACCCGAGCAGACGGTCTTCTCCCAGTCTATGGCGGTGCCGCCCGGACCTTGCACGTCTGCCATCACGAAAGCCCAGGGCGCCGTTACGGCGATGCGTTTCACGACGAACTCGACCGGTTGGCCGAGTTCCTGCGCGATCGGCGCGCGTATGGCGTCGAGGACCGCCTTGCGCTCGGCGCCCGTGGGCGTGACTGCTTGCGCCAAAGCCGCTAGGGCCGAAACTGAGAACGCCGCCGTGGCGAGTGCCGTACGGAGCATAGGGCGTCTGGCGATCATGGGAGCCTCCCTCGGTTTGACCGGGCCTCTCGGCGTATGCGCTGGTGCATCGCGCGTCCCGACCGTGAACAGCAGTTACGATGGCGCCGGGCCGCGACCTGTGCCACGACGGGCGTCAACGCCGGCGAGGATGTCGCATTTCTGACGGGGGGGACGTAGCGCTGTCAGCGGGGATGCGCACCAGCAGGCCGTATGACCTGCAGTGCCAGTACCTAGCCGCTATCGGGCTGGCAGATAGCCTTGGAAAGCTGGCTCCGCGGGTAGGGCTCGAACCTACGACCGTCCGATTAACAGTCGGATGCTCTACCACTGAGCTACCGCGGAACATGCTCCGTCACAGCGGAGCGACGAGGCTCATAGCAGCGCTTCGCCGCGGCGCCAACCCCTTTTCTTGCGTCGTGCACAGCGGCACGACGGCTTCATCGGCCGAACTCACCGGAAATGCTTGGAAAGTTTGAGGCCTTGCGCCTGATAATTGGAACCGAGATCGCGCCCGTAGAGCTTGTCGGGCACCTCCGCCATGCGCTCGTAGACCAGCCGGCCGATCACCTGACCGTCTTCGAGAACGAAAGGCACCTTGTGGCTGCGCACTTCCAGCACCACGCGGGCCCCCTTGCCGCCAGCTGGCGCGTGGCCGAAACCGGGGTCCATGAAGCCGGCATAGTGGACACGGAACTCGCCGACCAGCGGATTGAACGGCACCATTTCAGCGGCGTGCGTCGGCGGCACGTGCACGGCTTCCTTGGAAGCGAGGATGTAGAACTGATCGGGATCGAGGATCAGCCGCGGCGCGGCGCTGGCGCGGATCGGCTCCCAATAGTCGGCGAGGGCACAAGCCCCCGGCTGGTCGACGTCCACGAGCCCCGTATGGCGTTTGGCGCGGTAGCCGACGAGTCCCGTCGCGTCACCGGCGAGATCGACGGATAGCGCGATGCCGCCCTGGATGTCGGCGGCGTTGCCACCGCTGACCAGGCAATCTGTGGCGTGGAGCGCCGCCAGTTCCGCATCGGTGATCGTCGGCTGGCCGGAGCGAAAGCGCAGTTGCGACAGCGTCGATCCGGTACGCACGAGAACCGGGAACGTCTGCGGACAGATTTCGGCATAAAGTCGGCCGTTGTAGCCGGCCGGAATGGTGTCGAACGCAGCAACGCCGTCGGCGATGACGCGGGTGAACACATCAAGCCGCCCGGTCGAACTCTTTGGATTGGCGGCGGCGGCAAGGTTGGACGGAAGGCGCAGCGACTCGAGCAAAGGGGAGACGTAGACGCAGCCCGTCTCCAGCACCGCGCCGCGCGTCAGATCGATCCGGTGCAGCGCCAGTTCGGCGAGCCGCGATGCGACGTCGTGCCCTGGCCGCGGCAGGAAGCTCGCGCGAACGCGGTAGGCGACCTCGCCGAGGCGCAGATCGAGACTGGCGGGTTGCACCTGCCGCTCGCCCGGCGGCACGCTGAGATCGACACCCCCGCTGGTGATCAGGTCGCGGATCCGCTGCGCCGGCAGGATACCGCCGCCCGTATCCACCTGCCGCCGGTCCGGCGCCGCCTTCTTGATGTTCGCAGACTTGGCCACTCGCCGCCCCCCGGAAATCTCGTCCGCCGCGGTCCTATCCGCGTTGCAGGCGGCACGCTATTAGGACTTGACGGGAATGCCAACTCCGGGGTTTACACACGTCTCGTCGCGCAGCAGACTGGACTTGGTGGTCCATACTGCACTGACACGCGCCGTCCACCTTGGAATGCCGCCTTAGCTCAGTTGGTTAGAGCGCCGGATTGTGGATCCGGAGGTCCCCTGTTCGAGCCAGGGAGGCGGTACCATTGCCTCGCCTCAACGTGCGAAATAGGATGCCGCGAGGTATCCGCTCACTGCTGAAAGAGCGGAAAGGGTCGCGCCCCAGATGATGTCGACGACTGTCATGGTGGTCGACCAGTTGCGCAGCGTCGCGTGGTTGGTGAGATCGTAGGTGGCGTAGGCCATTGCCCCGATCAACGCTCCGTGCACGAGTGCGACCCGCCACGAGCCGGCGTCGAGCCCTGGCCAGACAGCGAAATACACAAGACCTGCCGCGAACATCAGATAGAACACCACCGCAGGCGCGACGCGGAACTGATCCAGCAGCATGTCTCCCATCGTCGGCTTGTAGAGAACGCTCGCCATGCGCGACAGCCAGACGGCGTCGATCAGCACGAAGGTCAACAGCGTTGCGATGTAGGCGACGGCGACTTTCATCTTCGACCTTTCGATGTGGCTGACGGCCGAGCGGCCGCTGCGTCTTGGAACACCCGACGTCAGCCCGGGGTTGCGTCGCCGGGTTTTCGATGCGTGATCACGTAAAGTCCGACGTCGACGACGCCCTCCAGGAAGCCCGCTTCGCAGTAGCATAGATAGTAATCCCACAGCCGCAGGAAGCGCTCGTCGAAGCCTTGCTTGGCGATCTCGTCGCGGTCGGCGTGGAAGCGGCGGCGCCAAGCGGCAAGCGTCAGCGCATAAGACGCGCCGAACGTCTCTGCGTGTGCGATCTGCAGTCCGGCCCCCATCACGGCGCGCTGCATCGAGCTCGGTGAGGGCAGAACGCCGCCTGGAAAAACATGCTTCTGAATGAAGTCGGGCGCCCGGCGATACGACGCCTCGCGCTCATCTGCGATGGTGATGACTTGCAGCACCGCGCGCCCGCCAGGTTTCATCACCGCGGCGATCTTCTCGAAGTAGGAGGGCCAATAGTCTACGCCGACGGCTTCCAGCATCTCGATCGACACCACCCGGTCGAACGAGCCGGTGACATCGCGATAGTCCTCGATGCGCAAATCGACCCGGTCCTGCAGCCGTCGCTGCTCGATCACCCCCCTGGCCCACTCGAGCTGCGACGGCGACAGCGTCAGACCGGTGACGCGCGTTTTGCCGTCGCTGGCGAGATGCGCGGCGAGCGCACCCCAGCCAAAGCCGATCTCAAGGATGCTGGCGCCCGGTTGATAACCGAGCAACGCGCGGATGCGCCGCAACTTCAGCGCCTGGGCGGCGGCGAGGTCGCGCGTCGTCTCGTTGAAGATCGCCGACGAGTAGAGCATGCTCTCGTCGAGCCAACGCGCGTAGAACGCATTGCCGAGGTCGTAATGCGCCACGATGTTGCGGCGGCTTCCGGAGCGCGTGTTGGCGTTGGCGCGGTGCAGCGCGCGATTGAACATGCGCACCAGCCAGGACCCACTGGTCGCCTTGGCAATGTCGTCGAGGTTGCGCGCCGCGATGCGGACGACGGCGGTCAGATCATCGGCAGACCAGTCGCCGTCGATATAAGCCTCGGCAAAGCCCACATCGCCCCCCGTCGCGAGACGCCACAAGGCGCGCCAGCGGTGCAGCACCAGGCTCGCCTCGGGACCCTCTTCGGCGCCTGTGCGATAGATCGTCTGCCCGTTGGGCAATTCGATGCGCAGGCGGCCGGCGCGAATGGACGGTAACAGGCGCGACAGCAGCCGCGCACGCGGGTCGACGAGACGCGGCGCCTCGATCTCGGGCAAAGTCGCGTCGGTACGGCACGTCTCGTTGGCGCGGCTCATGACGTCATGACCTTCTGCGAGGGATTGGGCTCAGGCTCGACCGAAACGAGTTCGTCGGGCGGCGCCGGCCGCGAACGCAAGCCGATGCCTTTCAGCCATATCTTGAGGGCTTCCCAGTGGATGCCGCCGAGCACGCGCAACGGCTGCAGCGGCAGCCGGGCGAACGCCGCCAGGAGTGCGCGATCGCTCAATTCGACACGGCGGCCGAGATGGCGCGCCGTCAGCAACAGCCCGTCTGCGTCGCTGACGTCGATGACGATCGACATGGTTTCAGCAGGCGGGCGGACGCGGAACGCGTAATCGAGGTCCATATCCATGAACGGCGAGACGTAGAAGCTCTTGGAACACGTCTGGCAAATCTCGCTGCCGCTCGCATCCGCAACGGGTATCAGATAGCCGTGGCGCTCGCCGAACGTGTTGTCGACCTCCCAGAGAATCGCCACGATTTCACCGGAGCGACGATAGCAGAAGTAGACGCTCAGCGGATTGAACGACCAGCCGAGCACGCGCGGCATCGTGAGCAGTCGTATCGCGCCGCCGTCCGGCTCGAGACCGGCGCGACGCATGTGTCGCTCCACCTGCGACCTGAGGCTCGCCCGGCTCCCGTCGCCGCGGTCGCGCGGGTGGAAAGACAGCAGATTGAAGCGTCCGACGGAGAACGACCGCAGCCGCCGGTCAATTGCATCGAGTTCGTCGAGATCGAGCAGCAGCGAAAAGATGCGGTAATCGAGCGTATGGCGGCGCGGCCTGAAGCGCGCATGCGTAACGTGGCCCAGATAGAGCGCGGAGTGCGGCGGTTCGCTCACGCGGCGGCCTCCGTGCGGCGGCTCGCGCCGGCTGAAGGTGCGTGCGCGTTATGGTAGATGCGGCCGCTCTCGTTCTCGACGGTCCAGGGCCGGCGCAATCCGGCGAGGTCTTCCGCGACGGCGAGCCCGGATTGCAGACCGTCCTCGTGGAAACCGGCCCCGAAGTGCGCACCGCAGTACCAGGTGCCGCGCACGCCTTGCAGCGACCAGAGCTGACGCTGCGCCTGCATCGCGGCAAGGTCGAACATCGGATGATGATACGTCTCGGCCCGCAGCACGCTCTCAGGGCGCGGATCGCGCAGCGGGTTCAGCGTCACGAGCACCGGCGTTTTCGTAGCGAGCCGCTGCAGGCTGTTCATCCAGTACGTCACCGAAAGCCGGCGGTCGTCGCTGCCCCCTTCGCTCAGGTAGTTCCAGCTCGACCAGGCGGCGCGGCGCTTCGGCATCAGCGAGATGTCGGTGTGCAGCACCGCATCGTTGCGAGCATAGCGGAAGGCGCCGAGCAACCGTCGCTCGTCCTCCGATGGATCGGCCAGCATGGCGAGCGCCTGATCCGCGTGGGTAGCGATCACCACGTCGTCGAAGCGTCGTTCCCCGCCGCTTGCATCGCGCACGTAGACGCCATCGGCCATGCGGCGCACCTCAGTGACGGCAGTCCCCGTCAAAATCCTATCGCGATAGGGCTCGGTCAGCTTCTCGACATAGGCACGGCTGCCCCCCATCACCGTGCGCCAGATCGGACGGCCGGTGACTTTGAGCAGACCGTGGTTTTCACAGAAACGCACGAAGGCTGCGGCCGGGTAGTCGCCGACGTCGGCCGCTGGCGTCGACCAGATTGCGGCCGCCATTGGATAGAGATGATCGCTGCGAAACGACGCGCCGAAGCCCTCGCGATCGAGATAGTCGTCGAGCGAAATATCACCCATGTCGGCGAGATCGCGTGGCGCCTTGGCATAAAAGCGAAGCACCTGGCGCAGCATCGACCAGAAGCGCTTGCGCACGAGATTTGCCGGCTGAGCGACGAGACCGGCGAAGGTGCCGCCGGCGTATTCGAATGCGCCACCGTCGAGCGATACGGCGAACGTCATGTTGGACGCTTCCGTCGCAACGCCGAGATGCTGGAAAAGCGCAACGAGATTTGGATACGTCGGAGCGTTGAAAACGATGAAGCAGGTGTCGACGCCGAACCGTTGCCCGTCGCGCATGACCTCGACGGTATTCGAGTGGCCGCCGATGCGATGGGCCGCCTCGTAGACGGTGACACTCCGGCTCTTTGCCAGCAACCAGGCCGCCGACATGCCGGCGATGCCGGTACCGATCACCGCAACGTCGCGCCGGTGCGCGCTACCCCGGCCCTGCACTCCGTTCATTCTGACACTTCCTCGACGTGCAGGCTAACCCGCGAACTACTGGCGGTGGTCCGCTGACTGGTGGGCTTATCGTTCATACGCGCCGCTTCCTGCTCCGGTTCAGCCGTCTCGATCACGTGGCAGCGACGTCCCACGGCATGGCTTGCCGGTCGCACCTTCACGCAATCGTGTCCGCGCAACAGAACCATTTCGCTGCCGCAACCGTTGAACCTTTTGTCGCCTCGGTCAGTTTGCGCTGACACTCCAAGGTGCCTCGCGCACGCGACAGATTAAACGCGGAGTTGAAGATGGACGCAACGACGATTGCCCTTCTGGCCGGCGGATTGTCGCTGACGATGATGGCGGCATGGGCAATCCAGCAGCGCAGCGGTTCGAGCGGCTGGGTCGATGCGATCTGGTCGCTCGCGGTCGGCGCCGGTGGCTTGGCTGCGGTTGCATTGGCACCTGCAGCCGCTGATCCCGGTCGCCGCTGGCTGGCGGGCGCTCTCATCGTCCTTTGGTCTCTGCGGCTCGGCATCTACATCGCATCACGCACTCATGGCGCGGGAGACGACCCGCGCTACGCCGCCATGACCAAGGAGTGGGGCGCGGCAGCACCGCGCAACATGTTCGTTTTCCTCCAATACCAGGCAATCGCGGCCCTCGTTCTCGTCGTCGCCGTACTGCTCGCGGCATCGAACCCGGCACCGTTTCCGCGCATCAGCGATGCGATCGCGGTGGTCCTACTCCTCGGCTCGATTGCCGGTGCGACCATCGCCGACGCGCAACTTGCCCGGTTCCGTCGCGACACTAGCGACCGCAAGGCCATCTGTGAGGTCGGTTTGTGGCGCTATTCGCGTCACCCCAACTATTTCTTCGAATGGCTCGGCTGGTGCGCCTGGCCGCTGCTGGCGATCGATCTCGACGGTGCCAACCCGTGGGGCTGGCTGGCGCTGCTGGCGCCTCTCATGATGTACTGGCTGCTCGTGTACGCCTCCGGCATCCCGCCGCTGGAAGAGCACATGCTGCGAACTCGCGGCGACGCCTTCCGCGCCTATCAACGCCGCGTCAACGCCTTCTTCCCCTGGTTCCGGCGCGACGGTGAGCGCCCTCGAGCCTCTCTGCAGCAGGAGATCCGATCATGAGCCTTATCGCGAGCGCTATCGGCGCGGTCGAACGAGCACCCGTCCCGGACGTGCTCACCAGGGTCGGCATCGACCTGCTCGTCGGGCGCGCCAGCCGGCGGCTCCGCGATACCGCAGACGGCGTCGAAGCCGCATTCGTCGACGCCATGCGCCACTTCCCGGTGGCACTGGATACCGACGCGGCGAACGCCCAGCATTATGAGCTACCGCCCGAGTTCTTTGCGCACTTCCTCGGCAAGCACCGCAAATACTCCTGCTGCATCTATCCGGCAGGCGTGAACTCGCTCGACGACGCCGAGTTAGCCGCTCTTCGCGAGACGGTCGCTCATGCCGGCATTGCCGATGGCCAGACGATCCTCGAACTCGGCTGCGGCTGGGGCTCGCTGTCGCTTTACCTCGCAAGCACGTTTCCCGGCGCAGCCATCACATCCGTTTCCAATTCCCACTCGCAGCGGGAGTTCATCACCGCCGAAGCCGCCAGGCGCGACCTGCGCAATCTGACAGTCGTGACCTGCGACATGAACGAGTTCGACACCCCGGCTCGTTTCGATCGCGTCGTGTCTGTGGAGATGTTCGAGCACATGTCGAATTGGCGGGCACTGCTCGAGCGGGCCCGCGGGTGGCTCACCGACGACGGCCGCATGTTCCTGCACGTCTTCAACCACCGCACGCGGTCGTACCGCTTCGACACCGCCGACCCCTCGGATTGGATCGCCCATCATTTCTTTACAGGCGGCATCATGCCGGCGTTCGATCTGCCGGCCCGGTTTCCCGACCTGTTCGAAGTCGAGGCGCAATGGCGCTGGTCGGGAGCAGAATACGAGCGGACCGCGCTCGACTGGCTGGCCAGGTTCGACGCCGCGCGTGACGACATCATGCCAATTCTTGAGCGCGTCTACGGCCACGACGCCGAGCTTTGGCGCCGCCGCTGGCGGCTGTTCTTCCTCGCCACCGCCGGCCTGTTCGGCCATGCCGGCGGCCGTGAATGGGGCGTCGGCCACTATCTTTTGAAACCGAACCGTCGCGCCGCCTGAGCCAACCGGGCTGCAAATAGCAACGATCCCGGAGACGCTGGCGTCTCCGGGATCGGTTGTTTCAGGCCCACGATGGCTGCGGCAGGCAAGTGCCCGCTCAGTCGCCTTTGCCCGGCTTGTCGGAGAAGTATTTGTCCAACTTGTCGGGAACGTCGCGGAATTCTTCCGCCTCCGGCAGCGGATCCTTCTTCGCCGTGATGTTCGGCCACTTGTCGGCGTAGACGCGGTTCAGCTCCAGCCACTTCTCGAGGCCCGGCTCGGTGTCGGGCTTGATCGCCTCGACCGGGCATTCCGGCTCGCAGACGCCGCAGTCGATGCATTCGTCCGGGTGAATGACGAGCATGTTCTCGCCTTCATAGAAGCAGTCGACCGGGCACACCTCGACGCAGTCGGTGAACTTGCATTTGATGCACTTGTCGTTGACGATGTAGGTCATTGGCTCATGTCCGAGGTCTGAAGTGTGGCGGCCACCTTTACGAGCCGCCGTTATATCTGCGTCGTCCGAGTTGGAAAACCCTGACGACGGTCGCAACTGTCAACAAAGATAGCGCTCCGCGCGAGTGGCACCGTCCCGGCCGGACGCGACCATGCAGACTACTCGCGCCCCCCTTTAAATCCCATGATCTGCCGGCGCTCTCGTTTCGTCGGCCGTCCAGTCCCGGCCTCCCGGACACCGGCGGCGCTCCCCAGGCCAACAGACGGCTTCGGCGCGGCTTCTGTCAATTCGTCAAAAAGTCCTTGGGCTTCCGTCGCCGGCCCTCGCCGCACCCCCGGCGCCACGACGCGCAGGACGCGCACCTTCGGGCCGAGCGCGATGGTGACGACATCGCCGGGACGCAGCGTATGGGCCGGCTTGTCGACCTTGGCGCGGTTGACGCGCACCTTGCCACCGCTGACCAGCGTGGCCGCGAGGGTGCGCGATTTGGCGATGCGGGCAAACCACAACCACTTGTCCAGCCGTTGCGAGGGGTTCGAGCGGCCCGCAGCGACCGGACCGGCGGCGGCTTCATCGTCGCCCTCGTCGTGGTCGTCCGCGTCGGCAGACGCGCTGCCCATTTCACCGGGCAGCGGCGTCATGGGGTCGAGTTCTCCTTGGAACGCTTCTCCATCGCTTCCTTGAGGGCGCTGAGCTTGGCGAACGGCGAATCCGGATCGACGGCGCCCTTTTTGCCGGCACTGCGCGGGGCGGCGGTCACGACTTGCGCCGGCTTGCCGCCCCGACCGTGCTCGTCGCGACGGCGGCGATCATCGCCGCGCCTGTCGCCGCGTCCCTCTCCCCGTCCTTCGGAGCGCCCAGCGCCCGGACGATCAGCGCGGCGCGGCTCGCCCGCTTCTGTTCGCTGACCCGTCGGTTCGCCGCGCGGGCGGCCCTGTCCCTGCCCCTGGATTTGACCGTGCTCGCGACGGCGGTGTTCACCACCGACCTGTTCACGCCCGCCGCGGCGCTCGTGGCGCGGCCTCTCGTTGTCGCGGGTCGCGGCCATGGTGGCGGAAGCACCTGCGTCGCCGGTCTGTGTCGGCGCCGCCGCATCGGTCGACGCCGACGCCACTGCCTGTGGCGAACCGGCAGCCCCGCGCCGGTCGTCGCCCCGACCGCCACGACGCCCGCCGCGTTCGCCGCGCTGCTGGTGTTCGCGCGGCGCCTGTTCGGGCCGATGGCGCCGCGGCCGCCAGACGTCGATGAACGTCTCGATCAGATCGCTCTCGGCCAACGCCGCGGGTGCCCCGGTCGCGGCGGGTGCGGCGTCGGCGGCGGCAACGGCCGGCGGCGGTGTTTCGCCAGCCGCTGCCTCGACGGCGGTCGGCGGCGAGGCGAGGGCCACGGCGGCGGCGGCCGCCGCCTCCGCAATCG
>JBKBNR010000051.1:0-11954 GCA_046295315.1 Hyphomicrobiaceae bacterium | reverse complement strand
CGCTGCAACTCGGCCAGGATGCCCGGCAGCGCCTTTGCGGTCGCAGGTTTGATGTCGTGGAACAGCATGATGCCGCCGCGCTGGGCCTCGAGGCGTTCGAGCGTCACGCGCGTCAGCCGGTCTGGATCGGAGATGTAGCTGTCGTCCGAGACGACATCGACGGTGAACGATGCGATGCCACGCTTCTGCAGCGCCGCCAGCATCGCCGCGTTGTCGCTGAGGCCCGGAAACCGGAAGAACGGCGACGTGCGCCCGCCACTGGCGATGGAGATCGCCGCGAAGCCGCGCTCGATCTCGTCGATGGCGCGCTCAGGCTTCAGCCGTTTCAGATTGAGCGGATGCGACCAGGTGTGGCCACCGAGTGTGTGGCCCCGATCGAGCACATCGCGCAGCGATTGCGGATAGGCGAGCGCCATGCGGCCGACGGAAAAGAACGTCGCCTTGGTGCAGAAGCGGTCCAGCGTGTCGAGGATCGAGCGGGTGATCCACGGCATCGGGCCGTCATCGAAGGTCAGCACGACTTCCTTGGGCTGCAGGAAGCTCGCCTCCTTCTCCTCTTTCGTGATCTTGCCGAACAGCGGGCCGGCCGCCGTGTCGATCTCGACGATGCGAGCGACGCCGAGGCCGCCGGTCGGGTTCTGACATGTCGCGGGCGCTCTGACGGCCGTCGATGTTACCGTCGCCGTGGTTGCCGCGCGCGCGCCATCCTGAGCCGATGCGCTGGCGAGCGGCAGTATGGCGAGCAGTACAACGATCAGAGCTCGAAGCATTCCGACGTGCTCCCCTTGGCCAGCCGAACCTGAACCGGGACTGTGACCGATTACGGTTTCCGACAAGCTAATAAGCCGGACTCGCGGGGCTGTCGATGCGGCGGCGCCGGGGTGCGACGCGAAAGTCGGAGCGGACCCGACCGAGCCCCCGTTGCAGCCGCTTCGGCAACGCGCCGCACCGTGGTGGCGCAAGCCTTGTAAAACCTCTCCGGATCAGATGGTTGCCCCCGATGTCGAGCTTAGCGGTAATGCTGGAACATCTGGTCCTGCCATGGCAGTTCCTCGCGCTTCCAAGGCTTGGGGCGTTCGGCTGCCACCGGGCCGGCCGTCGCCTTCGGCGGCTGCGGGAGCGCTGCTTCCGCTGTGCCCACCGCATCGGTCGGGGGGGATGGTGCAGGCTTTGTCGGGCGTGCGGTCGCGTCGGGAGATTTCCACGGCAGCGCGCCCCGGCCGACAGTCGCCGCCGGCTTGTCCTCGCCCGTCGACATCGGCCAGACCGCCGCACGCGGTGCCAGCGGTGAGGCGGCGGCGACCGCATTGCGCCGTTCGAGCTCCTTACGCGCCATGTTGTCGAATTGCGGCAGCGTCGTCGCCGGTGACTTCGGCACGATATGCACCACCTTGAAGCCGCCGCGCTTCAAGTCGTCCAGCACGTTGGCGATGCCGGTAGCCGTGGAACGCTGGATATCGTGGAACAGAATGATGCCTTTGCCGCGCTTCTTGAGGTCGCGCATCACGCGCTGCTGCATGACGGCCGGATTGCGCGTCTGGAAGTCTTTCGAGTCGACGTCGATGGAAAAGATGCCCTGATCGCGCCGCTCGAGGTGGCGGATCGAGGTTGCGGGGTCGTTCAGATACGGAAAGCGGAAGAACGGCGCGATCGGTTGGCCGAGTGCCGCGGTCACGGCGCTGATGCCAAGTTCGATCTCCTGCTCGGCGCGGGTCGCGTTGATCGCCTTCTGGTTGGCGTGCGACCAGGTGTGCGTGCCGACGGTGTGGCCGAGGGCGTGCACTTTGCGCACCATGTCGGGATCGGCCACGGCCATCCGCCCGACCATGAAGAAGGTGGCCCTGGTGCAGTGCGCGGTGAGCGCCGCCAGCACCATGTCGGTGGATTGGCGCGACGGACCGTCGTCAAAAGTCAGCACGACCTCGCCCGGCTCGAGGAAATCTATGTCGTTGTATTGCAGGTTGCCGAGCATTGGGCCGCCCGCGGTATCGATCTCCACGATCCGCTCGACACCGAGGGCCGCCGCATTGGCGCAGGCGGGTGGCGCGCTGCTCCCCTGCTGCGCCGATGGCGAACCAGCGACGAAGCCTGCCATCGTGGCCGCCACCGCTGCCGCGAGGGCGACCCGCTTCACTTTCGAGCGGGTATCGATGTTCGGCCACATGGCGTGCATGCTCCCCTTGCAATCAATCGTCGTCGATGGGCGATGCACACGCAAATCGCCGGGGCATCCCGATGCCCGGCTACCCTCGATCACACGACAGGACTTAATCCCAGGCAACCGGCCGTGACAACCATCGTCGATCAATCCGGCATTTTTGGCGCGTGCCGCGTTTCCCGAGTGCCACGTCGGGGCAATCGACGCAGGGCGTCGATTTTATGAGTGTGCGCCACACGATGGTGTAAAAGCGCGCGGGCCGGCGTGCGAATCGCCGGATCAAAGCCGTAAACGATCGCTTGCCCCGTCGGTGCGCCGAAGTCCACTGCCACCTGTCGCCGTTGCGACGACCTCGCCAACGAGGAGACCGCCATGAGTAACACGACCGAACAGGCGAGCCCCGGTGGTCCGATCGAACTCAGCGTCGCCGAACTGGTGGATGCCGTCGACGACGCCCTCGAAACCGGCGACAAGGCTCGCGTGGCCGAGCTGGCCGGCGCCCTGCGCGCGCCGGACCTCGCCGATCTCGTCGAACTGCTGCCTGCGAGCCGCCGCCCCGAACTGATCCGGGCACTCGGGCCGCTGTTCGACGTCGAGGCCTTCTCCGAACTCGATGCGACCGTGCGCGACCAGTTGTCGGAGGCGCTGCCGAACTCGTTCCTCGCCGACGCGGTCAAGGTGCTCGACACCGACGATGCGGCCTACCTGCTCGAGAGCCTCGAGGAAAGCGACCAGCAGGAGATCCTGGCGCAGCTCTCGACCAGCGACCGCACCGCACTCGAGCGCAATCTCGAATATCCGGAAGAAACCGCCGGCCGGCTCATGCAGTCGGATTTCGTGGCCGTGCCGCCGTTCTGGAGCGTCGGCCGCGTCATCGACCACATGCGCGACAGCGACGACCTACCCGATACATTCTCGGAGATCTTCATCGTCGACCCGAGCTTCCGCGTACTCGGCGCCGTCGAGCTGTCGCGGCTGCTGCGCTCCAAGCGCGAGGTTGTCGTCGAAACGCTGATGGACCCGGATCGTCATGTGGTCCTCGCCACCGCCGACCAGGAAACGGTAGCCCGCCAGTTCAGCCGCTACGATCTGATGTCGGCGCCGGTCGTCGACGAAAATCAGCGCCTCGTCGGCGTCGTCACCGTCGACGACGTCGTCGAAATCATCCAGGACGAAGCCGAGGAGGACATGAAGAAGCTGGCCGGCGTCGGCGACGAAGCCCTCGCCGGTACGGTGTATTGGACCGCGCGGTCACGGGTGCCTTGGCTGATCGTCAACCTCGGCACGGCAATCCTGGCGTCGTCGGTGATCCAGCAGTTCGACGCCACGATCCAGCAGATGGTCGCGCTGGCGGTGCTGATGCCGATCGTGGCGTCGCTCGGCGGCAATGCCGGACTGCAAACCATGACTGTTACGGTGCGCGCCCTGGCGACGAGCAAGCTGACGCGCTCCAATACGCCGCGCATCATCAATCGTGAATTTCTGGTCGGCCTCATCAACGGTCTCGTGCTGTCGGTGATCACGGCGGCCATCGCCGACGTCTGGTTCGGCTCGGGCATGCTCGGCGGTGTCATCGCAGCCGCCATCATGATCAATCTCGTCGCCGCAGCGCTCGTCGGCATCCTCGTTCCATTGGCCTTGCACCGCTTCGAGATGGACCCTGCGCCCGCATCCGGCGTGTTCGTGACCATGGTGACGGACGTCGTCGGCTTCTTCGCGTTCCTTGGTCTCGCGGCGCTCGTGCTGATGCGCTGAGCCGGCAAGTACGGTAACGCCGACAGTTTTCCACACGATCCACAGCCGTTGCGCAATCGCGACGGCGCGTTGCATCGGAACCGCCACAAAGCGGTGGCAGCAGCGAAATGTTGAGGGTTCAACACGTCGCAAACTGTTGCCCCGAGGCGACAACGTGCACACACTAGCGCCTCACCCCCCTGAAACCGCCTGCCGCGTATTGGTGCCAACAGTGCGAATCGCATACCCCGGTAGCCAGACGTTTTTCGTCAGAATTTGTGACGGCCGGCGCGAAGCGTCGTGCAACAGGGGGATTTCATGCGAGCGAACATCTGCATTGCAGCCATCGCGGCGGTATCGCTGCTTGGCGGCGTGTCGTCGGCCACGGCAGCCGATCTCGGTGGCGATTGCTGCGCCGATCTCGAAGAGCGCATCGCCGAACTCGAGGCGACGGCAGTTCGCAAGGGCAACCGCAAGGTGTCGCTGACGATCTACGGCAACGTCAACCAGGCAGTGATGTTCTGGGACGACCAGACCGAGCGCAACGCCTACGTCGTCAATAACAAGACCTCGACGACATACTTCGGCTTCGAAGGCTCTGCCTCGATCAACGCCGAATGGCGCGCGGGCTACCTGCTCGAGATCGAGACGGGCTCCGCGAACTCGGATTTCGTCGACCAGGGTATCGTTGGTAACGTCCGCGGCGTTGGCGATGACTCGAGCCGTATCGTCGTCAGGCACTCCAATTGGTGGCTAGAGAGCAAACGCCTCGGCCGCATCACGGTCGGTCAGCAGTCAAGCGCTACCGATAATATTGCCGAGATGGATCTCTCGCGTACTTCGGCCGTGTCGCTGTCCAGCGTTGAGACTTGGAACGAAGGGTTCTTCCTGCGTGATGCCGACAATGGCGCGCCCGTATTGTTCCCGGGTGTCTTGGCTACGACAAACCCGAGTCTTCCGGGCATTGTCGGTGATCTCTGGCGTGGCAACTTCGACGGCGGACGCGGCAACTTTGTCCGCTACGATTCGCCCGTGATCCAGGGCTTCATTCTCTCGGCCAGCTTTGGTGAGGATGACGACTGGGACGTTGGCCTGCGCTACGCCGGCTCATTCAACGGCGTTTCGATCCGAGCCGGCATTGGCTACCACTACGGGCAGGTCATCGATTCTGACAATCTTCTCTTCCTGATCGGCGGCGAGAACAATCTTCCCGTTCATGAGAACGTGGTGGGTTCGGCGTCTTTCCTTCACGAGCCGACCGGTCTCTTCCTGACCGTTGCGGGTGGACAGCGCAACTGGATCGAACAGACGGCGTTTCTCGCCAGCTCGGGTGGTGAGCTATTGAGCGAGAAGTACGTCTACCTGAAGGGTGGTATCCTTCGGAAGTTTGTGCCACTGGGGCAGACGGCGATCTACGGTGAGTACTATAAGATTTGGGATGTGGGCTTCGAGGTTGGCAATCCGGCGATCGATGCTCGCCTGAACGAAGAGGCCCAAGCGTTCGGTGTTGGCGTCGTTCAGCATGTCGATGCGGCCGCGATGGAAGTGTACCTCGCCTATCGGCATTACTGGGCGAACGACATTACCGACGTGTTGCCGTTCGTTGGCGGCGGTGGGGTGCTTGGGGGCGATTCGGACATCCGCTACGACGTTATCATGGCCGGTGGCCGCATCAAGTTCTGATCCGCCACGTCATCCCTTACACACGAAGGCCCCGGCGGCTAAGGCATCCGGGGCCTTTCAGCCTTCTGCGTCGTCGGCTGCAATCACTCGGCGGGTGTTGCCGGAGTCGCCTTCACGACCTCAGCCACCGCGGCTCCCCTGTCGCGACCCGCTGCCAGCCGCCGGCTGATGACATAGAACACCGGCGTGAAGATCAGCCCGAATATCGTGACACCGATCATGCCGGCGAAAACTGTCGTGCCGAGCACCTGACGCAATTCCGCACCGGCGCCGGTCGCGAACACCAGCGGCACGACGCCGAGGATGAAAGCGAGCGACGTCATCAGGATCGGACGCAGGCGCAGCCGCGCGGCCTCGATCGCGGCGGCATAGCGGTCGCGGCCTTCTTTCTCCAATTGGTGCGCGAATTCGACGATCAGGATGGCGTTCTTCGCCGCGAGGCCGATCAGTACGATGAAGCCGACTTGGGTGAGAATATTATTGTCCTGGCCTCTGATGATGACGCCGGTGATCGCCGCGATCAGGCACATCGGCACGATGAGGATGACGGCGAGCGGCAGTGTCAGGCTCTCGTACTGCGCGGCGAGAACCAGGAATACGAACACGACGGCCAGCGCAAATACGAACATAGCGGTATCGCCGGCGCGCAATTGCTGGAAGGCGAGCGTCGTCCACTCGTAGGTGATGCCCTCGGGCAGTGTTTCTGCCGCCATTTGCTGCATGATCTCGATGGCCTGGCCCTGCGATGTGCCGGGAGCGGGCGCACCGTCGAGTTCGGCTGCGGGATAGAGATTGTAGCGCGGCACGCGATAAGGTCCGGCGATGTTCGACACGGTGGTGAACGAACCGAGCGGAACGGTTTCGCCGGCCTCGTTGCGCACGCGGATGCGCAACACGTCGTCGGGTTCGAGTCGGAAGCCTTCGTCGGCCTGCGCCGTGACGCGATAGGTGCGGCCGATCATGTTGAAGTCGTTGACGTAGGTCGAGCCGAGATAGGTCTGGAGTGCCGCGAAAACGTCGGGCACGCGAACACCGAGCAGTTGCGCCTTGGTACGGTCGATGTCGAGAAAGACCTGCGGCGTCGAGGTTTCGAACAGCGAGAACACGCGGGAGACGCCGGGCGTCTGCGCCGCCTTGCCCATCATCGCGAAGACGGCACGTTGCAGTTCGTCGGAGCCGAGACCGCGGCGGTCCTCGATCATCATGCGGAAGCCACCTGCTGTGCCGATGCCGCGCACGGGCGGCGGCTGCACGACGAACACCATGCCTTCTTGAATGGCGGCGACCTTCTGCTGCAAGGCGGCTTGAATGGCGTTGACTGACTTCGCAGGATTGCCGGCGCGCTTCTCGAATTCCTCGAGCACGACGAACACGGCGCCCGAATTGGGTGCGGTGGTGAACGTCGCGCCGGAAAAACCGACGATGTTGACGGCGTGAGCGATGCCCGGAACCGTCAGCGCCAGTTCGGCGACGCGGCGGTTGACCTCGTCGGTGCGGGCAAGCGACGCCCCGCCCGGCAACTGCGTCGCG
This sequence comes from Hyphomicrobiaceae bacterium, assembly GCA_046295315.1. Lineage (GTDB taxonomy): Bacteria > Pseudomonadota > Alphaproteobacteria > Rhizobiales > Hyphomicrobiaceae > JAEUMD01. The sequence continues at coordinate 4,849 of JBKBNR010000051.1, read as the reverse complement.
GCGATGATGTAGCCGACGTCGAGTTGCGGGATGAAACCCTGCGGCGTCTTGCGGAACTCGTTGAGGCCGAAGGCGAGGATGGCGGCATAGACCAGCAGCATGACGCCGGCGATGCGCACGAGACGCGACGTCAGCCAGCCGTAGCCGGCCCCGAGCTTCTCGAAGCTCCAGTTGAAGGCGGCGAAGAAGCCGTTGACAGGCCGCATGTACCATTTCGCCCGCGTATCGTGTGCGTGCGGCTTCAGCAGCATGGCGCACATCGCTGGCGACAGTGTCAGCGAGACGATGAGCGAAATGATCGTGGCGCCGGCGATGGTGAGTGCAAACTGGCGGTAGAACTGCCCCGATATGCCGGTGATGAAGGCCGTGGGTACGAACACCGCGCACAGCACCAGCGATATGGCGATGAGCGCGGTGCCCACCTCGTCCATGGATTTGCGCGCCGCGTCGCGCGGCGAAAGGCCGGCAGCGATGTTGCGCTCGACGTTTTCGACCACGACGATGGCGTCGTCGACGACGATGCCGATGGCGAGCACCAGCCCGAACAATGACAGGTTGTTCAGCGAGAACCCGAACATGGCCATGAAGAAGAACGTGCCGATGAGCGAGATCGGGATCGCGACGATGGGGATGATCGCCGCCCTCCACGTCTGCAGGAACAGCACGACGACGAGAATGACAAGCACCACCGCTTCGCCGATGGTGACGATGACGGCGTCGACGGATTGCCGGATGAACTCGGTCGGATTGTAGATGATGGTGTACTGGAGGCCCTGCGGAAACCCCTTCGCGAGTTCGTCCATGCTCGCCTTGATGGCGTCGGCTGTCGCAAGCGCGTTGGACCCCGGACGCTGGAAGATTCCGAGGCCGATCGCCGGATCGCGGTCGAGGTAAGAGTTGCGGGCGTAGTCCTGCGCGGCGAGTTCGACGCGCGCCACATCGCGCAGGCGCACCACCGCGTTGTCGGCCTGCTTGACGACGATGTCGGCGAAGGCTTCCGGGTCCTGCAGGCGTCCGAGCGTGCGCACGGACAACTGGAACGCGCCCTGCTGCGTCACGGGCGGCTGATTGAGTACGCCCGAGGCGACCTGGAGGTTCTGGCCCTGCAGCGCGGTGACGACGTCGCTCGAGGTCAGGTTCAAAGACTGCAGGCGGTCGGGATCGAGCCAGATGCGCATGGCATAGTCGCGGCTGCCGAACACGGTGATCGATCCGACGCCGTCGATGCGGCTCAGCGTGTCCGTCACTTGCGTGTTGGCGAAATTGGAAATGAAAAGCGTGTCGCGCGACTGATCGGGTGAATAGAGATGCACGACCATCATCAGGTCGGGCGAGGCCTTGGCCACGGTGACGCCGATGTTGCGCACTTCCGCCGGCAGGCGCGGCTGGGCGATCGCAACGCGGTTCTGCACCTGCACCTGCGCGACATCGAGATCGGTGCCGAGCTCGAACGTGACGGCAATCGAGAAACTGCCATCGCCCGTCGAATTCGACGTGATGTAGAGCATGTTCTCGACGCCGTTGATCTGCTGCTCGATCGGCGCCACGACCGTCGAGGCGACGACGTCGGCGCCGGCGCCCGGATATTGGCCCGTGACGTTGATCGTCGGCGGCGCGATGTCGGGATACTGCGCCACCGGCAGGCGGCCGAAGGCGACGGCGCCGAGAATGACGAACACCACGGAGAGGACAGTCGCAAAAATCGGACGGTCGATGAAGAAGTGTGAGAAGCGCATTGTCGCCGTCCATTCGTCGCTGGGGCTCGGGCTACCGTCGGATCAGTTGCCGGTCGAGGGCGCGGAACCGGCGGCCGTCGATGCGGAGACGATCGTGCCGTCCTGCGGCGTCACTTTGCTGCCCGGCCGCACGCGCAACAGACCGTTGATGATGACGCGATCCTCGGCCTTCAATCCCGTGCGGATGACACGCAGGCCGTCGCGGATCGGGCCGAGCGTGACATAGCTCGGCTTTGCCGTTCCCGTATTGTCGACGACCATGACGAAGCGATTGGCGAGTTCGGTGCCGATGGCCGCATCCGGCACCAGCAGCGCTTGCGCAGGCGGGGTGATTTCGAAGCGGATGCGCCCGAACATGCCCGGCGTCAGAAGTGCATCGCGGTTGTCGAACACGGCGCGAAAGCGAATGACGCCGGCCGTCCGGCTCAGGGCGTTGTCGATGAAGTCGATGCGACCCTTGCGAGAAAAATCCGTGTCGTCGAGCAGCTTCAATCGCACCGGAATATCAGGGTCTGTGAGCGCCTTTTCGCCGTAACGCCGCATGAACGCGAGATAGGTCGCTTCGTCGAGCGTGAACTCGAAGCGGATCGGATCGGTCGACTGGATGGTCGCGAGCAGCGTCGTCGTGCCACCGCTGCCGCCGGTCACGAGATTGCCCTGCGAGACCCGCCGGTCGCCAATGCGCCCGGCGACGGGGGCGCGCAGTTCGGTGAACTGAAGGTCGAGTTCGGCCTGCCGGACGGCTGCCTCCTGCGCCAGCACGGACGCCTCCGCGACCCGCTTCGCCTGGATCCGCTCGTCCAGCGACTGCTCAGATATGACGGTGCCCCGACGCAGCCCTTCGGCGCGATCAAGATTGCTGGTCGCGAACTCCAAGTTCGCCTTGCTCTGCTGCAGCGTTGCGCGCGCTTGCTCCAGAGTTGCAAGGAAGGGCCGCCGGTCGATACGGAACAGCAACTGTCCTTTTTCGACCAACTGCCCGTCGCGGAATTCGATTCCGTCGAGATAACCTGAGACGCGCGCGCGCATTTCGACGCTGTCGACGGCGACGAAGCGCCCGACCACCTCGGCCTCGTCGGCGAACACTCGCCGCAACGGCTGTGCCACGGTCACCTGCGGCGGCGCCGGTGCGGCACCTTGCGCCTGTGCTTGCCCGTTCGTCGGCTGGTCGCAGCCTGCCAGCAGTGCCGCGGCGATCACCAATGCCGAGGCGCGAGCGAAGTTCGATGCGATCATGAGAGCCTCACGCATGGTGGCGCGTTGATGACCAGTCCCAGCAGTGCAGGCGAGGGCCACGCCCTGCCGGCGGTTCGATTGCGTCGCGCGCCGTCGGCGCCCCGGTGCCAAGACCCTGGCCGCGCCGGGATTGGCGGTGGCACCCGGTGTGGTCTCTCGTTAACCCGCGGAAAACCGTCCCGGGCGGCGGTAGCCCCGGAGGTATGGGCGTGACATCGGAGAGCCGTGGCGCTAGTGTTACCAAGTGGTAACAGTGTTTACCGACCGGTAACATGCTCGTCAAGGACCAATGAACAAGCCGCCGCTGCATACCTCCGATGCCGTCACGACGGGTGGCGACGCCGCCGGGTCACCGCGTCGGCGCATCATGGCCGCTGCACGGGACTTGTTTTACAGGCACGGTATTCGCGCTGTCGGCGTGGAAGCAATCGCGGAAGCCGCGTCGACCAACAAGATGACCCTGTATCGCCATTTTGGTTCCAAGGATGAATTGATCGTCGCCTACGTTCAGGATGTGGCGGACGAGGCCGACGCGCGCTGGATCGAGTTTGAAAACGCCAACCCGGGAAATGCGGCAGGGCAACTCGAAGCCTGGCTGCAGCACGTCGAGAGGGTGGTCAACGAGATCGGCGATCGCGGCTGCGCGCTGGCCAACGCCGCCGTCGAGCTCAAGGGCAGCGAACATCCGGCTTTGAGAATCATCGAGGATTACAAGGCACGCAAGCGGCAGCGGCTGGTTCGCCTGTTCGTCGCCGCTGGTTACGCCGATCCCGACCTCGTGGCCGACGAAGTTTTTCTGCTGTTCGAGGGCGCGCGGATCAGCCGGCAGTGCTGCAGCGGGCCGGAATGTCCGGCGGCGCGGCTGGTGCAGATGCTGCGCTCGCTGCTCGCAGGGCATGCGCGACGCACTCAAGCCTGAAAGCACCAACGTCTGTTCGTGAGACATACCGGCTGCGCGGACGGCGAATGCAAAAGAGCCGGGATCAGGCGCGATCCCGGCTCGTCGTTCGCCGGTCCGATGGGTCCGGACCAGCGCCTGGCATCAACGCGAGCACCAAGTCTTCACCGCGCGACATGTAGTGCCGCGGCAGTCGACATCCATGGTGAGGCTGCCGCGCGCGATCGCCGCGTTGAGATTGCTGGCGGTGCCGTAACGCGACAGTTCGCGGGCCTTCGTCGCATTGAACTTCATGTTGGCGTCGAGAATGGCCTCCTGGCGGGCGCGGTGCTCGTCGCGCGAACGGCCCTCGCCGTACCAGCGGTGGCAGTCGGCGTCGGCGACGGTCGGCATGGCGCCGGCGAGCGCGGCCATCGCCAGGGCGAAGGCTGCGGTGCGGACTTTTGCGGTCATGGTGCGATCTCCTGAGTGGGCGAGGCGGTCATGTCAGGCGCGGAAGGCTGAGGCGCGGCGGGTGTGCGTCGTTCGATCGGCGTGCATGCGTCTCCCACGTCAGCCCATGGGACAGTGGCGCGGGGTCCGCTTGCGCAATGCGCGCCAAGCCGCTCGCCGTTGCCGGCGCACGCCGATCCTCGCCGTCGTGAGCAAACTTGCATAGTGGAAATGAACGGCTGCTGTCTCGTCGTCTGCGCCAATTTCAGACCGAAGGTCGCAGTCCGGGTGCGTGTACCGGATTTCGGCTTCGGGTGGGTCGGCACTATGACACGAGACGCCGACGGCGGAGATAGCGGCTGCCGAGGCGGCAGCGAGCCCGCCGGCCGTTTTGCGGCGTCGGCCGGGCGGATGCAAAGGTGCAACTCCGTCAACGTCTGAATCAAGTTGGTCGGAGCGGGGAGATTCGAACTCCCGACCCCTTGCTCCCGAAGCAAGTGCGCTACCAGGCTGCGCTACGCTCCGACGACGGGCTTGGTGCCGTCAG
>JBKBNR010000050.1:0-12037 GCA_046295315.1 Hyphomicrobiaceae bacterium | reverse complement strand
CTTGTTCTCGCGCACAGCGATGATACAGCGCGCGACCTGCGCCACACCCTGCAGTAGCAGCAGCAGGCCAGCCGCCGGAATGATCATCTTGAACTGGAATATCGGCATGTTCGCCGGGCTCATCACCGAGACTTCGCGATACGCGATCGATTGCTGCGCGAACGTCCACCCGGCGAAGATGAGCGCGATGGCTGCCGGAACGAATAACGTGATGTAGAGAACCAGTTGGACGATGCCCTGCGTTCGCGGCTGCCACAAGCGGTACAACACGTCGGCACGTGCATGCCGATCCCGGGACAGTGCGTAGGCGCCGCCCATCATGAAGAGCGTGCCATACACCATGTAGCTCAAATCCGCCGTCCAGCGGGTCGGTTCGCCGAACAGCGCGACGACGACGAGATCGTAGGCCAGGCCGAATGCGAGCGCCGCCACACACCAGGCAAAGGCCTTTGCTACAGCTTCAATCAATTTGTCGGTGGCGAAGATGAACTTGCGCAATGGTCAGATCTCCGCAAGCCGCGGCAGCAGGTGTTCGCACCTGACGCTTGGTTCCCTGCTCGCGGCTGACCGCGCAACCAGACATCAGGTGCAAACCTAAACAAGAAACATGAACAGGCTCATGCTTCTCACAGCTCCGACATGCACACTCTACCTAATCCGGACGGGTGGCGCTCGTCAGGACTGCAACACCGGCGCTTGTGCCAAGGTCGCTCGTGTCTGGTCCTCTTGTGCCGGTTCATGGCGATGCACCTCCAGCCACGCCGCGCGGTAGGCAAAAGGCTAGGCTGCTCCCGGGGCCCAATGCAGCGCTGCCGCGTGTGCGCGGACGTTGGGGCGGGCCCGCTCCATATGTCGCGGCGACGACACCATCAGCCGTAACGAGCGGAAGGGACAGATCGACCGCTCTCTCCCCCGGCCGCGACGGACCGCACGACGCCGCGTCAGGCCGGCTTGTAGCTCGACTGCCAGCGGCAGGTTCGCTCGGTTCCGCTGGCGTCGGTCGTGTTGATCGTTCCCTGGCCAGGGCCTGCCGGCTGCTCGACGTTCGACTTGGCTTTCGGCTCGCATTTCGGCGACTTGTGGTCGTAGAGGTACTCGGGCAGGCCGAGGCCGATTTTCGGGAAGTTGTAGAGCAGCACCATCGACACGAGCACGAGCAACAGGAACGGCATGACGCCGATGAAGAGCTGGTTGAGTGTCACACTCTTCGGCGCCACGCCCTTCAAGTAGAACACCGCCATGGCGACGGGTGGCGACAGGAACGACGTCTGGAGGTTGAGTGCGACGAGAACGCCGAAGAACAGCGGGTCGATGCAGAACGTATCGAGCAGCGGAATGAAGATCGGCAGGAAGATGATGATGATCTCGGTCCACTCGAGCGGCCAGCCGAGAATGAAGATGATCACCTGCGTGAGAATAAGGAACCAGAACGGCGTGAGGTTCAGGGAGAGTATGAAATGCTCGACGATCTTTTCGCCGCCGAGCAGCGAAAAGACGGACGAGAACACTGCTGCGCCGACAAACAGCCAGCAGACCATGGCCGTCGCTCGCGCCGTCAGATAAGCGCTCTCCTTGAGCTTCTCGAAGGTGAAGGTGCCGTATGCTATCGACAGCAGCACAGCACCGAGCGCGCCGACCGCCGCGGCTTCGGCGGGTGTCGCGAGACCGAACATGATGGCGCCGAGAACGCTCATGATGAGCACGGCCAGCGGTACCAGAGACGTCAGCAACTCGGAGATCAGTTTGCTCGTCGAAACGTTGCGCTCTTCAGGCGGTAGCTTCGGCGCGAGGTGCGGGTAGATCATCGAGATGACGATCGTGTAGATGATGTAGAGCGTTGCCAGCAGCAGGCCCGGAAACAGGGCCGCGGCGTACAGCTTGACGACCGAAACGCCGGCCGTGGCGCCGTAGAGGATCAACATGATCGATGGCGGGATAAGGATGCCGAGGCAGCCGCCGGCACAGATGACGCCGCCAGCGAGGCGGACGTCGTAGCCGGCGCGCAACATCACCGGGAATGCCAGCAGTCCCATCAACGTCACCACCGCGCCGACGATACCTGTCGCGGTAGCGAACATCGCGCAGGTGATGAGCGTCGCGACCGCCAAAGTTCCGGGAACCCAACCGGCTGCAAGTTGGATCGAGCGGAACAGCCGGTCGAGAATGTTGGCGCGCTCGATCACATAGCCCATGAACAGGAACAGCGGGATCGAGATGAGCACGTCGTTGGCCATCACCGAGAACGTGCGTTGCACGAGCAGCGGAAAAACCGTGTCGCCGATCGCGTAGTATCCAAATGCGACGGACAGCGCCATCAGCGTGAATGCAATCGGAAAACCGAGCATCAAGAAGAACAGGAACAGCACCATCATCACGACGCCCATGCCGGCGTCGGAGATATAGGGCCGGATGTAGGTTTTGAGGTCGAACGGCACGGCAACCTTGGTTTGCGCCAGGGCGTCGTAGGCCGGCACCATGAACAGCGCCGAATAGATGGCCAGCATCACCAGCGCGCCGATGACGGCTCGCACGGGGGTCAAGGGGCGCTTTTTGCTCGGTGTCAGAAGACCCATCATCGGCTCAGCGCGCTCCTGTCTTGCTCTGTTCGGCGGCGGCTTGTTCGAGCAACAGCTTTTCCAGTTCCTCGACGTCGTGGGCGCGCTGTGGCCATTCGCCGGTGCGGATGCATTGCACGCAACGGGCGACCTCCACCATACCCTGCAGGAACATCAGCACACCAACCACAGGGATGATGGCCTTGAACGGCCAAACGATCGGCCCGTCAGGCGTCGACGACGAGCGTTCGTTGAACATGTACGCCATCTTGGCGAAGTCCCAGCCGGCGTAAGCGAACGCTGCGATGCCGGGGAAGAAGAACAGGAAATAGAGTATGAGATCGGACGTCGCCTGGCTGCGCGGTGACCAGTTGCGATAGACGAAATCGCCGCGCACATGACCGTTGCGGGCCAGCGTGTAGCCGCCGGCCATCATGAACAGCGTACCGTACAGCATATAGCTGACGTCGTAGGCCCAACTGGTCGGCGCATTGAAAACGTAGCGAGAGAGCACCTCGTAGCAGACGGCCAGCGTCAGCACGACGATCGACCATGAAAACAACTGCCCGATGACGGTGTTGAGATGATCGACGCCGTGCAGCCAACCTTCGCGCCAGATGAACCCGATCAACGCCAGGACGACGAGACCGATCGGCAGGGAGAAATAGATGAACGGCGGCGGCGCCGTGTTGGCGTGCCAGATGACGATGCCGACGGCGCTGGCGATCGACGCGGCGACGAGGGCTTGCGGCAGAGTTCTCATCATCGGGAGATCTCGCTATACGGCAGCCAAAGTTGCGCAAGTAAAGCCGCTGAGCACGAGCGCCCAGCGGCTTTCCGAGAGTGTCTCGAATATCAGGCCTTGCCGAAGATGTGGCTGTAGGCGATCGTCGGGTCGACCGTGTACTCCTGGGTGAAGCCGACGACGCGCTTCGCCCAAGCCTTCTGACTTTCGATAACCTTCTTGAAGAACGGATCGGCCGACTGCGTCTCGACGACCTTGTCCCAAGAGGCCAGCTGCGCTTTCAGAACGCTCTCGGGCGTCTTGACGACGGACACGCCCGCAGCCTTGATCGCCTCGAGATCCTTGGAGTAGCGATCCATCGCCTTCCATGACATGTCGGCGGAGGCCGCCTCGACGGCGACGGCCACAAGGGCCTGGAGCTCGGCCGGCAGGCCAGTGTACTTGCCCTTGTTGAAGATGATCTCGAAGCACTCGTTGGGCTGGTGGTACGACTGCACCATGTAGACCTTCGCGACATCGGTGAAGCCGAGCAGCTTGTCGGACGACGGGTTGTTGAACTCGGCGCCGTCGATCAGGCCCTTGTCGATCGCCGGCACGATTTCGCCGCCCGGAAGGATCGTCACGTTGGTGCCGAGCCCCTTGAACATGTCGGCCGAAAGGCCAACCGTGCGGTACTTGATGTTCTTGAGATCGTCGGGGCTCTTGATCTCCTTCTTGAACCAGCCGAGCGGCTGGGTGCCCATCGGGCCGTACTGGAAGCCCTTGATGTTGAGCTTCAGCACGTCGTTGACCAGTTCGTCATAGAGCTCCTGGCCGCCGCCGTACTTCATCCAGCCGAGCACTTGGTTGGCGTCCATGCCGAGCGCCGGGCCGGTGCCGAACAGCGAGAATGCCTTGTTCTTGCCGAACCAGTAGGCCGAGACGCCGTGGCCGCCATCGAGGATGCCGGTGTTGACGGCGTCGAGCAATTGGAAGGCCGGGACGACGGCGCCCGCAGGCAGCAGTTCGAGTTCGAGACGGCCGCCGGCCATCGCGTTGACCTTCTTCACGAAGTCGGCGGCAAACTCGTGAAAGATGTCCTTCGTCGGCCATGTCGACTGGAACTTCAACTTCACGGTTTCGGCGCGCGAAACGTTCGGCATCGCGACCGTACCGGTGGCGGCGACGCCAGCAGCCAGTGCCCCGCCTTTGAGGAATTTGCGGCGAGATACCTGCTTGTTGTCAGTGGACGTGGTCATACGGCGTTTCTCCCTGCTTGCCGAAGATGCTCTGATACATGCAGCGGCTCTACGACCGCTTTTGGCATGCCATATAATCCAAATTCCCCGGTTGTGTCCGCAGCTAAATCGAGGTTCGGGTGACGAAAACACGCTCAGTCGAGGCGCCGGTGCGGGTCGGCGGAGCAACGTCGCGTTGGGGCGCAGAACTCGTGTGCCAGTGGGGTGAACTCGAGGTGTTCGGGGGAAGGTGAACGGCGGCCCCCGGGAGGCTGGATCGCACAGCACGGAATGCTGCGTTGCGGCGTGACACGGCCCCGCTGCCGCCCGCGCGGGTCGGACGGCAGGGTTGCGGAGCGTCGGCGCAATCAGCAGGCACCGTCGGCTTGACCTTGCCCGCGTTTCGTTCATAAACCTCGCTCCTCGCTGCACGTCAGTCCAGACGCCGGGCACGCCCGCGCCGCCGCCATCGCACCCTTCGATGACGGACAGCCCAAGTGCAGCCTCGTGCTCAGAGCGCCGGTGCGGGAAGCCGGTCGTGAACGCCAACGATAGAAAACTTCGAGGACGCCGATGCCGCAGACGAACGCCGAGACGCGCCACGCCGGTCGCCATTTTCTGCAGATCCCCGGACCGACGCCGGTGCCGGACCGGATTCACCGCGCCATGGCGCAGCCCATCCTCGATCATCGCGGTCCCGAGTTCCAGAAGCTCGCGCGGCGCGTGCTCTCGAACGTCAAGTCCGTGTTCAAGACGCGCAACCCGGTGATCATCTTTCCGTCGTCGGGAACCGGCGCCTGGGAAGCGGCGATGGTCAACACCCTGTCGCCCGGCGATCATGTGCTCATGGTCGAGACGGGGCAGTTCGCGACGCTGTGGAAGAACATGGCGGTGAAGCTCGGCCTGGTGCCGGAGTTCCTCGCGACGGACTGGCGGCGCGGTGTCGACGCGGCGCAGGTCGAGGCGCGTCTCGCCGAGGACAGGTCGCACCAGATCAAGGCGGTGTGCATCGTCCACAACGAGACCGCCACCGGTTGCCGCAGCGATGTCGCGGCCGTGCGCCGCGCGCTCGAAGCGACCGGCCATCCGGCACTCCTCATGGTCGATACCATCTCGTCGCTCGCGGTGATGGATCTGCGCCACGACGAATGGGGCATCGACGTCACCATCAGCGGCTCGCAGAAGGGTTTGATGCTGCCGCCGGGTCTCGCGTTCACGGCCGTCAGCGACAAGGCGCTCGCCGCATCGAAGTCGGCCAAGCTGCCGCGCGCCTACTTCAACTGGGACGACATGCTGGCGCAGAACGCCAACGGCTTCTTCCCCTATACGCCAGCGACGGGCCTGCTCTACGGCCTCGACGTCGCCATCGACATGCTGCACGAGGAAGGCCTCGACAACGTCTTCGCGCGTCACGAGAAGCTCGCCGAGGCGACGCGCCGCGCGGTCCGCGCCTGGGACCTCGAAGTTCTTTGCGCCAACCCGGCGGACTATTCACCAGCGGTCACCGCCGTGCTGATGCCCGAGGGCCACAACGCCGACGACTTCCGCCGCGCGGTGCTCGAGCGGTTCGACATGTCGCTCGGCATGGGGCTCGGCAAGGTCGCGGGCAAGGTGTTCCGCATCGGCCACCTGGGCGACACCAACGAGCTGACAGTGGTCGGCGCGCTGGCGGGCGTCGAGATGGGGCTCGCCATCGCCGGCATTCCGCACCGCGCCGGAGGCGTCGCCGCTGCCATGGCGTACCTGACGGGGGCCGAGGCCGCCGTTGCGGCGCGTGCCGCGTGAGCGGCCGCGAGCGGCGGATATCGATCGCTTCGCTTGCCCTCGCGCAAAGTTGACATGAAGATCGAAGGGCGCGGGGCAACTCCGCGCCCTTTTGTTTTGATCGCTCGCTGACTGGAGATGCGCATGGCCGCCGCACCGATCTACGTCTTCGATGCCTATGGCACGCTGTTCGACGTGCACTCGCCGGTCGCGCGGCACGCGGTGCGTGTCGGCGCTTCTGCCGATCGCATGTCCGAGATTTGGCGGACCAAGCAACTCGAGTACACATGGGTTTACGGCAGCATCGGCAGCCTGGCGACGTTCTGGTCGCTGACCGAGCAGGCGCTGGATTTCGCCATCGCCGCGAGCGGCGCCGACGTCGATGATGCCCTGCGCGCGGATCTGCTCGATGCCTACCGCGAGTTGGCGCCCTACCCGGAAGTCGCCGGCGTCTTGCAGCAGCTCAAGGCCGGCGGCGCACGGCTCGCAATCCTCTCGAACGGCGATCCCGAATTGCTCGAACGCGCCATCGACAGCGCTCGCCTCGACGGCCTTTTCGAGCACGTCTTGTCGGTGGCCGGCACGGGTACGTTCAAGCCGTCGCCGCTGGTCTATCGTCTCGCCGTCGATGCCTTCGACTGTCTGCCGTCGGCGATGACGTTCTGCTCCTCGAATCGCTGGGACATCGCGGGAGCTCGAGTCTTCGGCTTCGAAACAGTGTGGGTCAACCGGCTGGCGCGCCCCGACGAGTACGCCGGCATGCCGGCCGCGCGGGTGCTGACGAACCTGTCCGGGCTGCTACCACGTGCAGACGGTTGAAATTGTTGACCGGCGTCATGGATTTTGGGTCGCGTGCCGTCGAGAATGCACGACAAAGCTGGGCCGTTCATCTGTGACCCGCTCGGAGCAGAACTCAGAGGAGAAACTCCCGCCATGTTCAAGAGCATCCTCATGCCGACGGACGGTAGCGAACTGTCGCTGCGTGCGGTCAAGCAGGGCATCCTGATGGCCAAGTTCTGCGGAGCCAGGGCGATCGCGATGACGGTGCAGCCGCCGCTCACCGATTTCCTCGTCGAAGGCGTGACGATCACCGTATCCGACGCCGACCGCAGAAGTGTGCGCGAGGAGTTCACTCACCGCCTCGACGCGGCCCGTGCCGAAGCCCAAGCGCAGGGCGTCGAGCTCGAATTGCACCAGGTCGAACATCGCGAGCCGTGGCGGGCCATCATCGAACTGGCCAAGACGGAGGGATGCGATCTCATCGTCATGGCATCTCATGGACGCCGTGGCGTATCGGCGCTGCTCATCGGCAGCGAGACGCAGAAGCTGCTGACGCATTCCAGCATTCCGGTGCTCGTCTACCGCTGACGGTCGAGCAGGCAGGCGCGAAAATTGAGCCCCAGCAAACCTGAGGCCCGTCGGCGTGGATGCCGGCGGGCCTTTTCAAATCGATCCGGGCGAAGTCCGGGTGAGGTGCACTCGCCGCGTCAGAGCAGGCCGGCCGAGACGATTTCCTTCTGGCAGCGCATGCCGAGCTTCATGAACTTCGAAATGACGCAGCTCTTGACCGTGGCGATGGTCGGATTGGGGCCGATGCACAGGCGGCGGACATCGCTCTCACAGGCGGCGCGCAGGCGCGGCGTCACCTCCGGCGGCAGCTTGAGATTCTCAGCCGACACCGCCGGAACCATGGACACGACGGCAAGCGCCGCACAAAGGATGGTTTTCATTTCGACCCCCACATCTCAGACCCCAGTCTCGAACCTCAGGTTCTGTCGTTTCTGCGTGATATCACTCGGCATAGCCCACCCAACCGAGGCCGGAAAAAGGCAGGTGACAGGCCTGCGATCATGCGGCGCACAATTTTCCTTTAATTGCCGACGCAACAGTCGAAATTCGCACCGATCATCTGATCTGCCGCGTAACGCAAGCGTCAAGCCAGCCGTTCCCCAGAGCAACTCGAATGCCAAGCCGGTAGAACCACACCAAGTCCATGCCCGAACGGTCAGATTGGGGCAAAACTACTTCCCGTGGATAGTCTTTCACTGGCTTCGAGAGCAATTCGACAGGCGCCGGTAGCACGGCCCGATGGGATGTGCTCGCAATCTGCCGATACAACCAGTTTGCACATCGTCGCAGGTCATTCACCGTTGCCAGTGGCGAAACAGCTAAACCGCAACCGCTGCAACTGCTTGCCGGCCGAGTGTCGAGCGAGCAGATCTGCCGCTCCGACTATTTCATGGTGGGGATCGAGAACTCGGCACCGCTGCGGATACCGGACGGCCAACGCGACGTGACGGTCTTGGTGCGCGTGTAGAAGCGGATCGAGTCCGGGCCGTGCTGGTTCAGGTCGCCGAAGCCCGACCGCTTCCAGCCGCCGAACGTGTAGTAGGCGAGGGGCACCGGGATCGGCACGTTGATGCCGATCATGCCGGTGTTGACGCGCGCCGCGAAATCGCGCGCGGCATCGCCGTCGCGGGTGTAGATGGCGACGCCGTTGCCGTACTCGTGCTCGCTCGGCAGGCGCAGCGCGTCCTCATAGTCGCGGGCGCGGACCACAGAGAGCACGGGGCCGAATATCTCCTCGCGATAGATGCGCATGTCCGGCGTCACGTTGTCGAACAGCGAGCCGCCGAGATAGAATCCGTTCTCGTACCCCTGCATGCGGAAATCTCGGCCGTCGACCAGCAGTTTGGCGCCTTCCTCGACGCCGATGTCGATGTAACGGCGCACCTTCTCCATGTGCTCGCGCGTGACCAGCGGGCCCATGTCGGCGTCGAGCGAAGTCGAGGGGCCGACGCGCAAGGCTTCGACGCGCGGCACCAGCCGTTCGAGCAGCCGCGCGGCCGTTTCCTCGCCGACCGGCACCGCGACCGAGATTGCCATGCAGCGCTCGCCCGCCGAGCCATAGCCGGCGCCGATCAGCGCGTCGGCGGCTTGATCGAGATCGGCGTCGGGCAGGATGATCATGTGGTTCTTGGCGCCGCCGAAGCAGGCGACGCGCTTTCCCGCCTTCGCACCCTCCGCATAGACGTACTGCGCGACCGCTGACGAACCGACGAAGGCGACCGCCGCGATGTCGGGGTGTTGGAGGATTGCATCGACCGCTTCCTTGTCGCCATTGACGACATTGAAGACACCGGCGGGCAGACCGGCCTCGAGGAACAGGTCGGCCAGCAGCAGCGGAACACTCGGTGCCTTCTCGGATGGCTTCAGAACGAAGGCGTTGCCGCACGCGATGGCGGGTGCCGCCTTCCACAGCGGGATCATCGCCGGGAAGTTGAAAGGTGTGATGCCGGCGACGACGCCCAAGGGCTGGCGCATCGCGTAGATGTCGATGCCGGGGCCGGCACCTTCCGTGTACTCGCCCTTCATCAGATGCGGAATGCCGATGGCGAACTCGGCGACTTCGAGACCGCGCTGGATATCGCCCTTGGCATCGGCGATGACCTTGCCGTGCTCGCGCGCCAGCACGTCGGCGATTTTGTCCATGTCGCGGTTGAGCAGGTCGACGAACCGCATCATCACGCGCGCGCGCCGCTGTGGGTTGGTGGCGCCCCACGCTGGTTGCGCCGCCTTGGCGTTGGCGACCGCCGCCGCCACCTCTGCCGTGCTGGCCAGCGACACCGACGCAGCCACGTCCCCGGTCATCGGCCAGAAGACGCTGGAACTGCGCCCAGAGGTGCCCGCAACGCGCTTGCCGCCGATGAAATGCCCGATCTCAGCCCGCATGATCGTACTCCGCTCCATTTCTTCTTGTTGTCGGTGGCATAGCAGAGGTAACGGGCCGGTCAATCGGCGGGCTGGCACGCGAAACCGCGGCCGCGCGCGGCGGGGCCGGGCAGGACCGCTCGTGGTCACGTCAGCCGCGATTATCCCGACGGCCGGCCGAGAACCCGCTCCAGCGATTCCGCAAGCCGCACGCTATCGACGTCGTCCTTGTGGATGACATCCGCGGCCCCTGCTTCCATCAGCGTCGTGCGCCGGTTGCGGGTCACCTGGCCGCTGACGACGATGACCGGGCCCTGATAGCCCGCGCGACGCAGGAACGGCAACGTCTGGCTGGCGTTGTCGTTCGGCTTCAACACGTCGTCGAGGAAGATCAACTCGGGCATCCGCGCGATGACCTCATCGAGCGCCCGGCCGAGCGTCGCGGCGCGGCGTATCCCGATCTCGTAGCCGAACATCAGGTGCAGTGTCGCCTTGAGCCGGTCGGCGTCGAACGTCTCATCGTCGACGATGAGAATATCGGCAAGCCTCGGCAGTTCGGCCCGGCGTTTGGTAACGTCGCTCCGCTTGTCGAGAAAATCGCCGCCGGACCTGGTCGAAGTGTGAGACATCCCTGCCGTAGCTTCCATGTGCTGATGCGGTGCCCGCAAATCAGCCAATAGCCGCCTTTTCGGCGGCGAGCAATGAGCTATCGAAATGAACAATGTAATTCAGCGACATATCGAGCCGTGTAACGAAAACAGAATTGACCGGTCGACGCCAGCTTTCCAGGCTCAGTCCGTGATGGCCAATGCATTCGCCAGCGGCGGCCAGCCGAGTTCGAATGTCGTGCCGCGTCCTAACGCCGGGTTCGAGCGGATGGTGAGCGTTCCGCCCATCGTCTCGACGGTACGATTGACGAAAGCCAGCCCCATGCCGGTGCCTTTTGCCGCGCCGTCGCCGGCCGGCGCCGCACCTGTGCGGAACGGCAACAGAATGGCCTGGTGCTGCGATGGCGCGATACCGGGGCCATCGTCCGCGACCCTGATCGACAGCAGCGGACCCTCGCGCCGCGCCGTCACTTCGATGTGGCCGACCTCCCGGTCGTGATGCTTGATGGCGTTGTCGATCAGGTTGCGCAGCACGAGGTCGAGCGCTGCCGGGACGGTGACGAGCAGCGGCCAATCGCCGCCGACGACGATTTCGAACCCCCGCGGCAGCGGCATCGCGGCGACGACCCGGTCGACGAGAGCCCGCGTGTCGGTCGGCTCGGCGATGTCGGCCTTGCGTCCGACGCTGGCATAGTCGAGCAGCGCCGTCATCATCTCCGACATGCGCCGCGAACGCGCCTCGATTTCGGCGAGGCGCTGGCTTGCCCCGGTCACCTCGCCGGCCGCGAGCAGCGCCAGCGCCTCCTGCGATGCGTAACGCAAAGCCCGCAACGGCGCTTTCAGGTCATGCGAGATGACGGCGGCGAAATCCTCGAGGTCGCGGTTGGCCCGGGCGAGATCCTGGTTGGAGCGGGCCAGCTCTCGCGATTTCGAAGCGGCCTCCGTTTCGGCCATCAGGCGCAGCCGCATCTGCCGCGACAGTTCGTTGTCGAAGGCGGAACCGGAGACGGCATGCGCCATCAGCATTAGAAAGCACTGGCACTGCGGGTCGTAGAACAGCGTCAGGTTGAGGCGTGGCAGCGGGCCGGCGCTGGTCACCATCGCCACCGCGGGCAGCTCGACGACGCGGCGGGGATCGTCGCGCAGGCTGAGGATTTCGGCTTCGAGGCCGAACAGCGCGAAACATCGTTCGGGCAGATAATCACCGACCTCGATGAAGTCAGTCAGCCGGCCATAACGCGCATTGACGACGAGATCGGCGCCGAACCAGACCAGCGAATAGACGCCGCGCTCCGCGAGCAGGCGTCCGGCGGCGATCAGCGGCGCTTCCACCAGTTTCGTGGTCGCTGGTGCGTCAGGCGTTTGTTCTGCCGTCGTGGGCGTTGTCATGCAGATCGCCGGCTCTCACAAGCCGCGGCGCAGGATGGCCGCCGCACC
>JBKBNR010000049.1:0-12290 GCA_046295315.1 Hyphomicrobiaceae bacterium | reverse complement strand
CGACTTTACGTTCCCATCGAGGCTACCAGGGAGAGCCCGCGATGAGACGGCCGCGACGAGACCACGGCGGCAGCGAAGTCGCACTGATGGCCGTCATCACGAAGGCGATGGGCGCGTTCCTGGTACTCGTCGTCATCATGCTGCCGCATTACGTCTACGCCCCGGCTTCAACAGAGAACGCGAGGCGCGCCAACGAGCAGATCCAGCAGGCGAGAGAGGCCGCACAGCAGATCGCCGATAAGCTAAAGGCCGGGCGACTAACGGATGCCGAGCTCGACGATCTGTTGCGTCAAATCGAGCAACTGCAAACGAGTCTGACTGCGGCCAACAACGAGATTGCGGCGTTGAAGCGCAGCCTCGATCAGGCGCACTCGGAAATCGAACGGCAGAAAAAGACGATCGAAACGCAAACGCAACGCATCGCGGAACTCGACGCGGAGTTGCGGCGGCTTACCGAGGAGGTGGAAAGGCTGCGTGCCGCGAAGACCGACAAAGGTGCGCTCGTTGCGACGTTGACTTGGCAAGACTGTCCCGGGGCGGATTTCGAGATCTTCATCGAAACGGACGCGACCGCCGACGGCAAACCGTTTGCGGGCGTGAACCGCCAGAATCAGACGTCCTACTGGATCGATGGCCACTCCTACTCCGGCATGAGCACATTCGCATCGTGGCGCAGCGGGAGCATCACCTCGATCCGCCCAGGCACATCGGTACCCGAACGATTGCTATTCTGGGTCAAACTCCGCAACCCCCTGCCCTTCGGTGACAAGGACGACCGATCCTGTAACGTGTTTGGCAATCTGATGTCGACGAAGGCGTCGAGGGCTGCGGCGAACCGGATCAAGGTCGGCGACCAGGCTCCCATCGCGCTGTTGATGCAGGTTGCCAAGGACGCGCGCGGCGAGACCTTGACACCCGAAGCCCCGAGCGCAGCGCTGCTCGAAGCGCGGCTTTCCGCGCTGGCGTCGTCACCGTGTTCTGGACTGCTCTGCTTTGCCGGCACTCCAACCGGATCTCAAGTGCGCGAAGACGAATTGAAAGCTGCTTTCGTGACGTATGCCACCGACACCTTCGAAATCTCCCGAGACGCAGCCATCGAACTCTTCAGCCTCGTCGCCGAGCGCGCCTTGTCGGTCGGCGAGACGTACCAGTGGCTCGGCGCATTCCCGAAGAAGGGAGTTAAGGAAGGTGCCAAGGACGACGGTTGGCTTGCGCCGTTTCTTCGCCAGCTCGACAATATAGGTGCGCCCGGCCGCGTCCGGGCCGAGCTTTCGCGGATGCTCACCAATGGCGAAGCCAGTCCACTCTATGTGGCCGAGTCGCTGACCGGCCTTACGGGACGCGAGCAGTTGGACGCGAAGTTCGCCGCACGGCTGATACGCCGGTCGTCGCAGGCGCTCGGGAAGGCTGTACGAGAAGACGTCATCACTGGCGCCGACCGCGCAGCGCTCGAAGGGCTTTGGTTTCTGGAGCTCTCCGTGCGCGCCGGTGGTCACGGCAGTGGCGGCGTCGCCGCAAAGCCGTTGGCCGCAGATGGCGTCGAGGCTGCTCTTGCACGCACGACACTGCCCGAACAGCTACGCGACATCATCCGCCACATTGCTCTTTCCGGCTTCGTGTCCCGTCCGCTTTCCGACTGGGAGGCCACACTCGCGCGCTTCGAGAAAAAGCCGCGAACAGAGCCAGGGAAAAGCCCGCCGCCATAACCTGACGATGTTGCGATACTTTGGTCCTGAACGCCGCAGATCGAGAAGCCAGCATGACTCAACGTCTCGTCCGATGCCGCGAGGGTCACGTCTACGACGCGGATGCGGCGACCGCCTGTCCGGTGTGCGGCGACGCGTCGACCCGTGGCCGGGCAGAGGTCTCACCGTCGCACCCCACAGCAGCACTCGAGAAGCCGCCCTACGCGGTGCTTGCCACGGGGGCTGTCGCCGTGATCGGCCTGATCGCCGCTGCAATCTGGCTACTCTCAGGCTCCGAGCCTCCTCCATCGAGAAGTGAAATCGCAACCGCACCTGCTCGCGAAAGGCAGTCGCTGCCGTCGACGGCGGAGCGGACCCGTGTCGCAACATCTACGCAAGCACCGCGGCTAGAAGCCGAGACGACGCCGCCGGCTGCCACAGATACAACTTCGACATCGAAATCGCCGGCTGATCGGATTGAGCAGAAGCCAGCAGCCGCCGAGGCTCCTGCGGCGAACCACGGCGCGTCGCAGCCGACGAACATCGGTGGTCCGGTCGTCGCCGACCCCGAGATCGAGGCGGCGGGTGCGGCAGTGAAGTCGGGGCCTTTGGGACAACCGGTGGAGACCTTTGAAAAGTATCCGCCGCCCCGTCTCGCCCGCATTCAGCAGGAGCTTGCGCTCAGCGATCTCGTTGTCGACGCCGCGGTTACCGCAGCCGCGACAACGGCCACGACGCAAGCGCCGACGCGCCAGAATGTCGCTCTACTCGAAGCGCTCGCGTCACGTGGTTCGACGTCGGCGATGGTCGCAGCCGCCAACGCATACTTCAGGCGTTCGGAGACTCCAACGGATGTCGCGAAGGGTATCCGCTATCTCGAGGACGCTGCGGAGGCCGGGTTCGGACCAGCCCGACTCGCGCTCGCGCGAATTCTTCTGGCGGGAGAAAGTGTGAAGCCGGATAAGCCGCGGGCCATTCTGCTGCTGATTGCGGCCAAGCGAGGCAGCATCGAAGGCGCCGGTCCGGTACTTTCTGGGCTCGGCCTCGATCCGGAAAAGCTCGGAACCACGAGCCGGGAGGTCATCACCTGGGCCGTCCAGGGCGATCGCCGTGCCATCGAGGCTGCACGCGAACTCATGACCGCGAAAATTTCTGGTGGCAGTTTTGCGCTCGCCTTCTTCGGCGCCATGCGGTCGCAAGACCCGAAACTGAAGAAGGATGTCTTGGCGCTCGCCCAGGAGGCCGCGAAGCTCGGCGAAGTTGGCAGCTACCACCTACTTTCCGTTTTGAGTGAGGAAGGCAAACTCGCCCCGAAGAACCCGACCGAGGCCGTGATATGGGCGGACCTCTACCGTCGGCTTTGCCCGCAGTGTACGTCCCGGCCGGAGCGGATGGCAGAACTCGAACGCCGTGCCGACAAGGCGCGATTGGTCGAATTCAACCGCGAGGTCGAAAGCCTGGCCAGTTCGGGGCTACAGCCGGATCGGTAGGAGGCACAGTTCGGCACGGTTCAAGCGAGCTGCCGCCACCGTCTCAAATGCCGTGAACGCGGACAGGGTATTGACGCTACCGCGTCGGCTCCGATACTCATCGCACTGGTTCGTGGTGATTTGGCCGGCCGGCTTGCAGCCACGTAAAACAACTCGCTAAAAGGCCGTGCGCGATCCGTACCAGCGGGTCAAGCCCGGCCACGACGACGGGCGGCGCGCGGTCAGCTGATCGAAGACGCCACGCGCAAGCCCGTCTCCCCGGGAGACGACATGCCGATGACCGCGCTGACCTCCATCGATACTACCATCATCGATGCCGCGAGCAGAGTTCTGGCGCCGAGCACGCTGAAGCGCCTGCGCGAGGCCTGGGTGCCGCACAGCCAGGTCGTTCGCTTCACCGGCGAGCCCCTTCATCTCGACGGCGGCTCGACGCTCGACGAGTTTCAGATCGCCTACCAGACGTGGGGCACACTGAATGGCGACAGGTCGAACGCCGTGCTGGTGTGTCACGCGCTCACCGGCGACCAGCACGTCGTCGGCAAAAATCCGGTGACGGGCAAGGACGGCTGGTGGGAAACGCTGATCGGCTCCGGCAAACCGATCGACACCGACCGCTATTTCGTCATCTGCTCGAACATCCTCGGCGGCTGCATGGGGTCCACCGGCCCGGCGTCACTCGATCCGGCGACCGGCAAGCCCTACGGCCTGAAGTTCCCGGTCATCACCATCGGCGACATGGTGGAAGCCCAGGCGCGGCTCATCGCCCACCTCGGCATCGAAAAGCTGTTCGCGGTGGTCGGCGGGTCGATGGGCGGCATGCAGGTGCTGGAGTGGTGCGTGCGCTTTCCCGAGCGTGTCTTCGCGGCACTGCCGATCGCCACCGCGTCGCGTCATTCCTCGCAGAACATCGCCTTCCACGAGGTCGGCCGCCAGGCCGTGATGGCCGACCCCGACTGGTCGCGCGGCGATTATCACAGCCACGGCAAGGTACCGCGCAACGGACTCGCGGTAGCGCGTATGGCCGCGCACATCACGTATCTTTCGGAAACGGCCTTGCACGAAAAGTTCGGCCGCAACCTGCAGAACCGCACCGAGCGCACGTTCTCGTTCGATGCCGACTTCCAGGTCGAAAGCTATCTGCGCCATCAGGGCTCGACGTTCGTCGACCGCTTCGACGCCAACAGCTATCTCTACATCACCCGCGCGATGGACTACTTCGACATTGCTGGCGAGCATGGCGATGTGCTGGCCAATGCCTTCCGCGCCACCGAGACGCGCTTCTGCGTCGTCTCGTTCACCTCCGATTGGCTCTACCCGACGCGCGACAGCCGCGAGATCGTGCAGGCGCTGAACGCGGTCGCCGCCAACGTCTCGTTCGTCGAGATCGAGAGCAACAAGGGCCACGACGCATTCCTGCTCGATGAGCCGGAGTTCTTCGCCACCGTTTCCGGTTTCATCAACGCCGCCGCCGAGCACCGCTGGCCAGCGCTCGCCGCGCCAACGGTGATGCGCACGAACGCGGCCGGCGCCAAAAGCGTTGCCAACGCCCGCATCGACTACTTGCAGATCGCGGAGATGGTGCGCGCCGATGCGCGCGTGCTCGACGTCGGCTGCGGCGACGGGGCTTTGCTGCAACTGCTGGCGGCGACCAAAGGCGTCGACGGGCGCGGCATCGAACTCGCGCGCGAGAAGGTGAACGCTTGTGTCGCGCGCGGGCTTTCCGTGGTGCAGGGTGACGCCGACCGCGATCTTTCCGATTATCCCGACGACGCCTTCGACTATGCCATCCTGTCACTCACCATCCAGGCGACACGGCAACCGAAAGCCGTGCTCGAGAACCTCCTACGCATCGGCCATCGCGCCATCGTTTCCTTCCCCAATTTCGGCCACTGGTCGATCCGCGCGCAGATGCTGGCGGGCGGGCGTATGCCGATGACCGCCAACCTGCCCGAGCCCTGGTATGCAAGCCCAAACGGACATCTGTGCACGATCAAGGATTTCGCCGATCTGGTGGCGCTGGTCGACGCCGAGGTGGAAGATGCGGTCGCGTTCAACGGCCGTGGCCGGCGCATGGGGCTCAAGAACTCGATCCGTCTGCAGAACCTGTTCGGCGAGAAGGCGGTGTTCCTGTTGCGCCGGCGGCACTGACGTCGGCTGATCCCGGGTTCTGTCGAACATCATGGCGCGACAGGCGCGATCCCGCCGCCGCGACGACACCCTGCACCGACCGAACGCGCGCGGCCTTGCCGACCGTTGCGATCATTTCCTTGCGCGCCTCGACGATGAGCAGCCCCGCGAAGCCCGGCGTCACTCTCGCGCCGAGCCGCTCCCAGGCGACCGCCGAGCGCACCAGCAGGCGATGATCGAACGGTGGCAGGAACAGCGCGCTGGTGGAGCCCACCGGCGTGAACATCGCTTCTTCGAGCAACTGCACGATCTGGCGGCGGCTGAAGGGGCGGCCCTGCCCGAACGGCGTCGTATCGAGGCGCGCCCACAGCCCGCGCCGGTTCGGCACGATGATGATGAGGCTGCCAGCTGGCGCCAGCACCCGCCACATCTCGCGCAGCAGCGGGCGGATGCGTTCGGCGCATTCGAGCGCGTGAACGACGAGCAGTTTATCGACGGAGGTGTCGCCGAGCGGCAGGCGGTCCTCTTCGACGAGCGCCGTCAGCACGCCGCCCTGTCGCGGCCAAACGACAGCGCCTTGTGAGGCCGGCATCAACGCCGCGACGCGGGCTTCATCGCGCCGCAAACTGCCGAGATAGGGCACCGCGTAACCGAGACCGACGATGGTCTCGCCGCGCACCGAAGTCCAGCGGCTGCGAATACGCGGCATCACCAGGCGGCGGACGACCTGCCCGAGCGGCGTCGCGTAGAAATCCCTGAGTTCCGAGACATCGACATGCATGACGAGCACTCAAGGCAAAATCGCCGCCCGGCGCAAGTCCTGCCGCGCCGTTCGGCCGGTTCGTCGGGCGGCGAACGGCATCTATCCGAGTGGGCAGGGGTGAATTGGACTGGCCACCTTCGGAACTCTTGGTAACATGCGTCACCCCGCGTGTGGCAACTTGTGCCGCAATGCAACCAACAAAGCTCAAGGTCTGGAGAAACGCTGATGCCGATGACGAACACCCGCCTCGCACCGACCGGCCGCAGCATGGTCGCCAAATCAGTGCTGGCAGCCCTGATCTCGGCTGGCGTCATCATGGCACCGATGACCGCGCGGGCGGAAACCTTCATCAACATCCTCACCGGCGGCACCAGCGGCGTCTACTACCCGCTTGGTGTGGCGCTATCGAAAATCTACGGCGAGAAGATCGCCGGCGCACGCACGCAGGTGCAGGCGACAAAGGCCTCCGTCGAAAACCTCAACCTGCTGCAGAAGGGCAAAGGCGAAGTCGCCTTCTCGCTCGGCGACAGTGTCAAGCTCGCCTGGGAAGGCGACGCGGAAGCCGGTTTCAAGGAGAAGCTCGACAAGCTGCGCGGCATCGCCGCCATCTATCCGAACTACATCCAGATCGTCGCGTCGAAGGACAGCGGCATCAAGACCTTCCAGGATCTCAAGGGCAAGGGCCTGTCGGTCGGCGCGCCGAAATCGGGCACGGAACTGAACGCGCGCGCCATCTTCGGCGCGCTGGCCATGAGCTATGCCGATCTCGCCAAGACCGAGTATCTGCCGTTCGCGGAGTCGGTGGAACTGATGAAGAACCGGCAACTCGATGCGACGCTGCAATCTGCCGGTCTCGGCGTCGCCTCGATCCGCGATCTCGCCAGCAGCCTGCCGATCACCGTCGTCGCGGTGCCGGCAAGCGTCGCTGAAAAGCTCGGCGCACCCTACACCGCCGCGACCATTCCTGCCGGCACCTACGACGGCCAGACGGAAGCTGTACCGACGCTCGCAGTCGGCAATATTCTCGTCACACATGCCGACGTGCCGGAGGATCTCGTCTACCAGATGACGAAGTCGATGTTCGAGAATCTCGAGCAGATGGTGGCGGCGCACAAGGCCGCAACCGCGATCAAGCTCGAGGACGCGACCAAGGGTGTGCCGGTGCCGCTGCACCCGGGCGCCGTCAAGTTCTACAAGGAGAAGGGGCTGCTCTGAGGCCTCGGGACGAGCGGGAGGCCGGCCGGGGCCTCCCGCGATCGCGCGTGCGGCGCACTTCGCCGCTGATCCGAAAGAGCACCGAACATGACGAACGCAAGCGGCAACGCCAGCGGGCCAAGCCTGACGCCCGAGGCCGAAGCGGCGCTCGACCTGCACGATCCGCTCGCCAAATCGTTTCCACCGACGCTCGAGGGGCGGCTGCTGTTCGCAATCGCGATTGCCTTCTCGCTATTCCAGATCGCCACCGCCGCACACGTCATCGACCTTCCGAGCCAACTCGTGCGCACCACCCACGTCGGCTTTCTGGTGCTGCTGATCTTTCCGTTGATGGCCGCCGCGCGCCATCGATCTTTGCCGTGGCATGTCGCGGCCTGGGCACTCGGGCTCGTTGGCTTCGCCGTCGCGATCTACCAATGGCACGAGTACAAGGATCTGATCGTCCGTTCCGGAGATCCGACCCAACTCGACATCGTCGTCGGCTGCATAGCACTCGCCGTCATATTCCTCGCCACTTATCTGCTGATGGGACCAGCGCTGCCCATCCTCGCGGCGCTGTTCCTCGCCTATTGCCTGTTCGGCCACATGCTGCCGGCGCCGCTCAATCATCGCGGCTACGACTTCTCGCAGGTCATCGACCACATGGCGTTCGGCACCGAGGGCATCTACGGCGTGCCGACGTATGTCTCCTCGACATACATCTTCCTGTTCATCCTGTTCGGCGCCTTTCTCGAGCGCGCCGGCATGGTGCAATTGTTCACCAATGTCTCGCTCGGCCTCGTCGGCTCCAGCAAAGGCGGCCCGGCCAAGGTTTCCGTCATATCGTCGGGATTGATGGGCACCATCTCGGGATCGGGCGTCGCCAACGTCGTGACGACGGGTCAATTCACCATTCCGCTGATGAAGCGCTTCGGCTACCGGCCGGCGTTCGCGGGGGGCGTCGAGGCGACGGCATCCATGGGCGGTCAGATCATGCCGCCGGTGATGGGTGCGGTGGCTTTCATCATGGCCGAGACGCTGAATGTGGCCTACGCGGATGTCGTCAAGGCGGCGATCCTTCCCGCGTTGCTCTATTTCGGCGGCGTGTTCTGGATGGTGCATCTGGAGGCCGGACGGCGCCAATTGCTCGGCCTGCCGAAGAGCGAACTGCCGTCGGCCTGGCGCGCGATCACCGGCAACTGGCATCTGCTGTTGCCGCTGGCGGTGCTCGTCTACCTGCTGTTCTCCGGCTATACGCCGCTGTTCGCGGGCACCGTCGGCCTCGCCTTGACCGTGCTGCTGATCCTCGGTGCGTCCGCCGCGCTCGGCCTGCCGCAAGGCGTCTTGCGCATGATCTTCTGGATCGGCCTCGGCCTCGCCGGCGCGTCGTTCTTCAAGTTCGGCATCGGCGGCGTCGGCTTGGCAATCGCTGCGCTCGTCGCCGTGAACCTGTTGATGAGAAGCGGCCGCGAGACGGTGTGGAGCGCCATCGTCGGGCTCGGGGAAGGCGCCAAGACGGCACTCTCCGTCGGCATCGCGTGCGCTATCGTCGGCGTCATCATCGGCACCATGACACTGACGGGTGCCGCGACGACCTTCGGCGGCTATGTCGTCTCGATCGGCAAGGACAACCTGTTTCTGTCGCTGGTGCTGACGATGCTGACATCGCTGGTGCTCGGCATGGGCATACCAACGATCCCGAACTACATCATCACCTCGTCATTGGCGGCGCCGGCGCTGCTGGAACTCGGCGTGCCGCTGATCGTCGGGCATATGTTCGTGTTCTACTTCGGCATCCTCGCTGATCTGACGCCGCCGGTGGCGCTCGCATGCTTCGCGGCGTCACCGATCGCGAAGGAAAGCGGATTTCGAATTTCGCTCGAAGCGGTGAAGGTCGCGGCGGCAGGGTTCGTCGTGCCCTACATGGCGGTCTACACGCCGGCATTGATGCTGCAGGACGGCGGGCCGCTGGCGCAAGCGTGGGGCTATTGGCCGGCCGTCGCCTACATTGTGTTCAAGGCCGTGCTCGCCATCGGCCTGTGGGGCGCGGCGGTGATCGGCTATCTGCGCGCGCCGATGCCGTGGTGGGAGCGGGCGCTGGCGTTCGGCGCGGCAGCCATGCTCGTCGTCGCGCTGCCGATCACCGACGAGTTGGGCTTCGCACTGTCGGCGTTGGCGGTTGCGGTGCACGTCTGGCGCACGCGCTCGCGTGCCGCACCGTCCTAGGTGCGCCCGAATGGGACTTTGTATCACCACGGGCGCGAAGTTGGCATTCGTCGCGGCTTCGAGCTTCACGCTCACCTGGACGCACACCGTCCAGAAAACCGAGTGGCAGGAGGATTGGGCGATCGTCGACGGGGCGCGCCTCCAATTGACGGCAGCGCGCGTCAAAGGCTCGGGCGCCGGCATGGAACCGCCGCCGGATGCGCTACGCGATGGCGGCTGGTGGCACTACCGGCCCGACGTGCCGCCACTTTCGGCGCTCGATCTCGCCGACCACGGGGGCGAAGCCGGCCGCTGGCGGCTGTGCGCGGCGAGCGCATGCCGCGACCTCGCCAGCGACGACGGCGCCATCGCCATCCGCGCCTGCTCTGCGCCGCCGTTCAGCACGGCGCCTTGATGGCAAGGACGGCACGAGCTACCACCGTCCAAGTCTTAAAATCCAAACGCCGTGAGAGACCGATGAGCACGCTTCACATCCACCAGTTCACCATCCTCAACGACAATTTCGGTGTGCTGATCCACGATCCCCAAACCGGCGCCACCGCCAGCATCGACGCGGCGGAAGCGTATCCGATCGAGCGGGAATGCGAAGCCAAGGGGTGGAAGCTCACCGACATCCTCGTCACCCATCATCACGCCGACCACACCGACGGCATTCCCGAACTGAAGGAGGCAACCGGCTGCCGCGTCGTTGCACCAAAGAAGGATCACGGCCGCATTCCCCTCGTCGATATCGAGGTCGGAGAAGGTGACAGCGTCAAGCTCGGCCATGTCGAACTGCGTGTCATCGAGACGCCGGGCCACACGCTAGGGCACATCGCGTACTACGCTCCCGAAGCAGGCGCCGTTTTCGTCGGCGACACGCTGTTTTCGCTCGGTTGCGGCCGCATGTTCGAGGGCACGCCGGAAGTCTTCCACGGCGCGCTGCTGAAACTCGCCAGCCTGCCCGGCGAGACGCAGGTCTATTGCGGCCACGAATATACGCTCGCCAACGGCCGCTTCGCATTGAGCGTCGAACCGGAGAACGCCGCGCTGCAAGCGCGGATGCGTGAGGTGGAAGACCTGCGCAAGGCCGGACGGCCGACGCTGCCCACCACCATCGCCGCGGAGCTGGCGACCAATCCGTTCATGCGGGCCCACGTTCCCGCCATCAGTAAGCGGCTCGGCATGGAGGGCGCGCCAGCGTGGCAGGTGTTCGGCGAACTGCGCGAGAGGAAGAACCGCGCATGAGCCCCGCTTCACCGCCTGCCCTAGATCTCGCCGCCGCCGAAGTCGTCGCGCTCCTCGGCCTCGCCCCGCATCCCGAAGGCGGCTTCTACCGCGAGACGTTCCGCGACAGCGCCGCCGTACCCGGCTCGGCGCGCGCGCTGTCCACGTGCATCTACTTCCTGCTGCCGGAGGGCGTCATATCTCGCTGGCACCGCGTCGATGCGGTCGAAACATGGCACTGGTACGCCGGTGCGCCGCTCGAGTTGTCGATAACGCCGGGCCTGACGACCACGCCGGCCACGACGCGCCTCGGTAACGACCTCGTGGCCGGCGAGCGTCCGCAGGGCATCGTTCCAGCTCACCATTGGCAGCAGGCGCGAAGCCTCGGCGCGTGGACGCTGGTCGGTTGCACGGTGGCGCCGGGCTTCGAGTTCGCGGGCTTCGAGTTGGCCTGAGCGGCGGGGTAACGGATTGCGGATCCACGAGTTCGTGCTGCCGCCGCCGAATCCGAATCGGGCAAGGTCGTGGCGGTCCGTCCAAACCGGAGATCAACCGGTTATCCACCTGCAACCCCCGGTCGTTTCGGCATCCAACTCATTGTTTTATTTGACAGTAGTTGATTGCTGCCGAATCGGTGCCCCCCTGCGCTTGCCGCTGCATCACGACTCATAAAGACTGAGCGTCAATCAAGTTTGCGGCAAAGCGGGGGCCTCCAGTCAATGAAGCGCGGGAACAATGGTGTGTCGCTGAGCACGGTGTTCGTCGACTACGACAACATCTACCTGTCGCTCAAGCGCAAGAACGAGGAGGCCGCGCGCCGCTTCGCGAAGGACGCTCCGTTGTGGCTCGGCGAATTGGCCAACGGCAAGCTCATCACGCCGACCAATGGCCCGATGCCGGACGTCACCCGTCGCATCGTCATGAACCGCTGCTACGGCAACCCCGTGCCGCGCCGCAACAGCGCCGACAACTCGACGGACATGAACTCGTTTCCGTTCGTGCGCCATCACTTCCTGCGCTCCGGCTTCGAAGTGGTGGACTGCCCGCCACTGACCGCGCAGTTGAAGAATTCGTCGGATATCCGCATGGTCATGGATATCCGTGACTTCCTCAATCACGACACCTACTTCGACGAATTCATCATCCTGTCGGGCGACGCCGATTTCACGCCGCTGCTGCACCGCCTCCGCGCCCATGCGCGGCGCACGGTGATTTTCGCCAACGACTACACCGCCCAGCCCTATACGGCGATCAGCGACGGCGAAGTGCGCGAGAGCGATCTCATCGCGCTGCTGATGGACGGCCGCTCCATCGCCGCACCTGAAGGCAACGATGCCCTGCCGCCCGTTCGCGCCGCGCTGCCGGGCCAGGCCGACGTCGAGGCCAACCGTCGCGATATCATCAAGGAGGTCATCGAGTCGGTGCGTTCCGCGGGCCAGCCGGTACCGCTCGAGGCGCTTGCCGATCGTGCCGTGCGCGACCTCGGCCACGAGCGAACGGTCGGCACCGCATGGGGCGGTACGGGCGGCTTCCGCGAACTGCTCTCGAAGGCGCTCCCGGCCGAGATCCGCCTCAGCGATCAACCGCCGTATTTCGTCT
>JBKBNR010000048.1:9080-12388 GCA_046295315.1 Hyphomicrobiaceae bacterium | reverse complement strand
CGTCGGTTGCGCGATGTAGTTGTCGGGACGTGCCTTCACCTTGGCGCGGAACGCTTCGACCTGCTCTTTCGTCGACGTCGGGCCGACCAGCATCCCGTAGCCACCGGAGCCGTGCACTTCCTTGACGACCAGTTCGGCCATGTGCTCGAGCACATAGGCGAGTTCGTCGGCCTTGCGGCAGTTGTAGGTCGGCACGTTCTTCAGGATCGGCGGTCGCCCCATATAGAACTCGATGATCTCCGGAATGTAGCTGTAGATCGCCTTGTCGTCGGCGATGCCTGCCCCGGGTGCGTTGACGATGGTGCAGCGTCCCGCACGGTAGACATCGAAGATGCCCGGTACGCCGAGCATCGATTCCGGCTTGAACACCAGAGGATCGAGGAAGTCGTCGTCGATGCGTCGATAGACGACGTCGACCGGCTTCAGTCCGCGCGTCGTCTTCATGTAGAGGCCGCCGTCGGACACGACGAGGTCCTGCCCCTCGACAAGTTCGATGCCCATCTCGTCGGCGAGGAAGGAATGCTCGAAATAGGCGCTGTTATAGATTCCAGGGGTCAACAGAACGATGGTCGGCTCGCGATCGAGGTTCGCCGGCGCCACCGAGCGCAGCGTCTGCAGCAGGCTGTCGGTGTAATCCTCGACCGGCGCGACGTTGTTGCGCTCGAACAGCTCCGGGAAGGTGGTCATCATGGTCTCGCGGTTCTCGAGCATGTACGACACACCAGAAGGCGTCCGCGTGTTGTCCTCGAGAACGTAGAAGTCGTCTTCGCTTGTCCGCACGAGATCGACGCCGATGATGTGCGAGTAGATGCCGCGCGCCGGATCGACGCCGACCATCTCGGGCACGAAGGCAGAGTTCTGCAGGATCAGTTCCTTCGGAATGCGACCGGCCTTGAGGATCTCCTGGCGATGGTAGATGTCGTGCATGAACGCATTGAGTGCGCGCACGCGCTGCTCGATGCCGGCCGACAGCCGCCGCCATTCCGCTGCCGCCACCACGCGCGGGATGATGTCGAAAGGGATCAGCCGCTCGGCGGCATCCTTGTCGCCGTAGACATTGAAGGTGATACCGACGCGGCGGAAGATCGTTTCGGCTTCGACACCCTTGCGCCGCAAGTCCTCCAGGCGCTGCGACTTCAGCCACTCGTCGACCGCCGCATAAGGCGCGCGGACACCGCCGCCGAACCCATTCATCTCGTCGAACGCAGCCCGCTTTTCCACTGCCCCGTCGAGCGGCGCCATGGTCCCGGAGGTTTGTTTCTGTGAAGCCACCGCTCGCATCCTGTCTCGCCAACTTCGATTGTCGCGGGATCAACGCGTTCCCTCCCTTTGCGTTGCGATGCAGGGAACAGACCGCGGCGATCGTCTGTGAATCTATCGAACAGGATGCGCCGAAGAAACCCTGACGAGCTGCCCAGTAAGGCAGCGACTGCGCAAGTCTTGGGCATATTTGCAGAGATTAAGCGCGGACCGACGATCCCGGCAGCTTCATGCCGCGCGTCGCAAGAGCCCCTGGCCGAGGCCAGCAACGGCGGCGGTGGACGCCCGCGTCTGATGCTTGTCAGCGCACACCGGCCATCATTGGCCTCGACAGCATTCGACTTAGGTGGAATATTGTATGCCAAAGTCCGGAGAGGCCCGGCTCGGGGGCGCCCCGACACGCACACCCGACCCCGAGCATGACACCCTACGCCGGAAAGCCGAAGACCGCGTCACAAAAAGTCGGTTCGGCATCGCACGCGGGAGGTGCGCCATGAACCTTTACGAGCATCAGGCAAAGCGACTGCTGGCGACGTATGGCGTGCCCGTGCCGATCAGCGAGGTCGCCGCAACCGTCGACGAGGCGGGGCAGGCGGCACGGCGTCTCGGAGCCAAAGACTTCGTCGTCAAGGCTCAGATCCTCGCCGGCGACCGCAAGGCGGCTGGCGGCATTCGTTTCGCGTCGGGCGTCGGCGAAGTCGAAAGCGCAGCGCGCGCACTGCTCGGAAGCCAACTCGTCACGAGCCAGACCGGCGCCAAGGTCGCCGCGGTCGGCTCCGTTTTGATCGAGGAGCAGATCCGCTCCCGCTCGCTGCTCTATCTCGCCATCACCATCGATCCGCTGGATGGCACAATCGTCATACTTTCCAGCCGATCCGGCGGCGACGACATCGAGCAGCGAGCGAAGGATGATACGCACATCGTTTCGCGCACACAGCTGCGTCTCGAAGGACCGAGGCTGACCGGCGATTTTACAGCGATCGCGCGAGGCCTTTCCGACGATCCCCGCATTTGCGAAGGTCTCGTCTATATGATGCGCAATCTCGCGGCAATGTTCGTCGGCACCGATGCGACGCTGGCCGAGATCAACCCCGTCGCGATCACCGAGGAAGGCCGGCTGGTGGCGCTCGACGCCAAGGTGACGATCGACGACAACGCGCTGCATCGCCACATCGAGTTGGCGCGGCTGAAGGAAGGCCGCGTCGGCGCCGATCCCGACGAACTGGAGGCGCAGCGCCACCAGATCAACTATCTCAAGCTCGACGGCAACATCGGCTGCGCCGTCAACGGCGCGGGGCTCGCGCTGACGACACTCGACCTGCTCACGGATGCCGGCGGCAAGCCGGCGAACTTCATGGATATTCGCACCACGGCGACCAGCCTCGACATCGCGCACGGCTTCGGCCTCGTGCTGTCGAACCCCGCTGTCCGCGCCATCCTCGTCAACGTGCACGGCGGCGGCATGCAACGTTGCGACACCATTGCCGAGGGCCTCGGCATCGCGCTCCGCCGATCCGGCCGCCGCCTGCCCATCGTGATACGCATGGCTGGCAACAACGCGGCGTTCGCGGCAACCGTGCTCCGCAACAACGGCGTGGCCTACACCGACGCGGACGACATGGCGGAAGCCGTCCGCCTCATCGTCGCCGCCGTCAGAAAGGAAGCCGCGTGATGGCCATTCTCGTCACTCCAGATACCAAGGTGATGTGCCAGGGACTCACCGGCCGCGCGGCGACGTTCCATTGCGCGCGCATGCTCTCTTACGGCACCCAACTCGTGGCCGGCGTCGTACCCGGAAAAGGCGGGCGCACCCACCTCGACCTGCCGATCTTCGAAACGGTCGCGGCGGCGAAAGAGAACACCGGCGCCTCGGCGAGCCTCGTCTTCGTGCCGCCCCAACAGGCGGCCGCGGCGATGATCGAAGCCATCGAGGCCGGGCTCGAACTCGTCGTCTGCGTGACGGAGCGGGTTCCGGTGCTCGACATGGTGCGCGTCCGTCAAGCCCTCGCCGGATCGATGACCCGACTCGTCGGCCCGAACAGTCAGGG
>JBKBNR010000048.1:0-9070 GCA_046295315.1 Hyphomicrobiaceae bacterium | reverse complement strand
CGTGCTCGCGCCCGGCATCGGCCAACTGGGCGTCATGTCGACGGTCGATGCGCGCCGCGGCCGTATCGGCATCGTCTCGCGATCGGCGTCGCTGACCAGCGAAGTGGTTCTGCAGACGACGCGAGCCGGCCTCGGCCAATCGACGACCGTCGGTGTCGGCGGCGATCCCGTTCACGGCCTCAGCCTCGCAGACACACTCGATCTGTTCCTCGCCGACCACGACACCGATGGCGTCATCATCGTCGGCGAAATCGGTGGGTCCGAAGAGGAGCAGGCGGCCGAGCTGGTGCAGTCGGTGAAGCCGCATAAACCGATCGTGGCTCTCGTTGCGGGCCGGCATGCGCCGCCCGAACGCCGAATGGGGCATGCCGGAGCCCTGGCGACAGGTGGCGCCGGAAGCGCGGCGGGTAAGATCGCGGCACTGGAGAGGGCTGGTATCCAGGTGGTTCGCGATGCGAGCGCAGTCGGTGCGGCAATGCGTTCAGCGCTGCCGTGACGGCAGAGCTTTCGCGATCTACTCGCGTTGCCCGAAAAGTTGACGGTTGCTTCGGCCCATCCCGATGGACCGATCGTCGCCGTCAGGACAGCAGCGAGGCCACGTTGGCAGCGACAAATCGTCAGCGGCCGGCGCGCCAGACGCAGCACATCCAGACCTGCAGGCCGGCGAGGGCCGGGATCCAGAACTGCGCATCCATGGCAAAAGCCGGGACGACGAGGATGGTCGTGACGCCTGCCCCCAGGACACAGGCATTGCCGGCGATCGTGAGTATCGTTCCCCTCAAACGGTCCCCCGTGCGGTCGTCTCGTCTCTGGCACGTCTTTTTGGGGACGAGCGTCGAGCAGGCTGATCCGGCGAATCCACAATTCGCTACACGCGTCCAGTAATCCACAGCGCAACCGCGGCGTCGACTGTAAAATGAGCTGATCGGCAAAATTTCATTATTCAAATCTGTCGTGTTGCAAGTCTTCAACCTTCGCAACTGCACATTCGCAGTCGCAATATCCAGACCTCACGAGTGGTTCGGGTTCAACTCTACGATCTTCGACCGGAATTGATCTCGCTCAAAGTCAGATGCACCAAAGTTGCGCTCGCACATCTGCCTGCTCTTGGCCGTCGAAGAATGCCGCCGCGATGCTGAACGCGACGGCATGCCGTGGTGTCATGGTGCAGGCGACGAGCTTGATCACTTCGTTACCGACGCTAGTGTGATGACCGAGACGTCCGCGGCATACTTTTCAGCGAGTGACACTGCCCCCCCTTCGATTCCAGTCAGCCTGAGAATGCTCTAGGTTCAGCGGCTGCCGCCGCCGCCGTCAGGCGTGATGTCGTGCGCCGTATCGAGTGGAACCGGCGTCGCGGCGACGAGGGCGCGGTCGAAATCGCGCCAGCCGTCCGTGCCCTCGGGGAACCATTTGAGCGCGCTGTAGCCGAGCCGCGCGATTCGCTTCATCGCGTTCCACGACATCCAGCAGTCGGCGTGACAGAAGATGATGATCGGTTTGTGCTTGTCGCCGCGGGTGAGCGCTTCGAGGTTCCGCGACAGATAGCGTTCGATATTGCGGTCGATGTGGCCGCGGCCGACTTCCGGCAGCCACACGGCGCCGGGCAGCGTCGCGTGCGGCTTCGACAGCCGCCACCTCCCCGATGTCGCATCGTAGCCGGCACCGTGGATCGGCGACACGTCGAGCAGCAGCACGTCGCCACCCGCGATCAACGTGTCGATGTCGTCGATCCAGACGCGCGTCCCCGCGGGCGGCTGTTGCGGCACTGCCGCCTGATAGCGCGCCGTGCGATAGCCGGTCACGGGGTCGATATGGTCGAGCGGCTCGCCGAGCGCCGGGGGAGCCAGCGCGATCAATCCGGCCAGCGACAGGGGAAGCGCGGTGCGTGCTTTCATTTGGTTTTCGGCTTGACCGCGACGCCCCACGGATAGCGACCGACCGCAATCGACTTCAGCGGCGCCAGGCGCGCCACGTCGATCACCGTCACGTCGTTCGACACGCCGTTGGTGGTGAACAGCTTGTCCTCCTCCGGTGTCAGCGCCAGATGCCAGACGCGCTGACCGACGAGGATATACTTGACGACCTCGTACGTCTTGGCGTCGACGACGGCGACCCGGTTCGCCGGCCCGAGCGCAACGAACGCCAGCTTGTCGCCCTTGGTCAACGTCATGCCGACCGGCTGCACCATGTCGGCGCGGATGCCGGGGATGACGAACGAGATCGTCTTGACGACCTTGCGCGTCGCGACATCGATCACCGCGACGGTGCCGCCGATTTCCGAGGTCACCCAGAGAAACTTTCCATCGCTGGTGAATTCGGCGTGGCGTGGCCGCGCGTCGACCAGCACGTTATCGAAGACTTCGAAGGTTTCGGTGTCGATGAAATGCGCCATGTTCGTCGTCTCGGACGTCGTAACGGCGATCTTGTTGTCCGGGGAAACGGCCATGCCTTCCGGCTCGATGCCGACATCAACCTGCGCCACGACCTGCCGGCTCTCGAGGTCGATCACCGTGGTGACGGCATTGTCCTCGTTGGCGATATAGAGCCGCTTGTTGTCGGGTGACACGGCGAACTGCTCGGGGTCGTCGCCCGATGGCAGGTCGTAGAGATGCTCGTCGGTCTCGGCGTCGAAAACCTGCACGGCGTCGCTGTCGGAAGCGCAGACGTAGAACTTCTTGAAGTCGCGCGAGAACGTGATGCCGCGCGGGCGCTGGCCAACCTTGATGGTGCGAAGGAGAAGGTACGTCTCGCTGTCGAGCACCGAGATGGTGTTGTCCTTCTCGTTCGAGACGTAAACTTCGTGGGCGGCGGCTGACCAAGCGGCCGCCATAGCTCCGAGCGCAAGTGCGAGCGCGAGGCTGGCCGCACGGCTGAGGGCGGCCGCACGGATGGATCGAAAAGGCATCGGGAGGGGCATGGTCTCGAGACGTGCCACGTTGACTGTCACCTGTCGGCGTCTCGCCGACGCGGCCTTCGCACGCGCCAGCATGGAACCTCGTCGGGGCGGCTCCTTACGCCACCTCGAAACGGCGGAACGCAGGTGCGTCGCGAGCACCGGCGGCGGCTGTCGTTGCTACACTCGTTATGGCGCGGTGCCGTTCCGCTCTCCCGGCGGTTCCGGCCGATCACCTCCCAAGCCTCCCGCGAATTCGACGGCATGCCTGCCGGCATGGCGGGAATTTTTTGTCGGATGCTAGGGGTGAGTTGTGTGCCACTGAAGTGTACTATCGTACAAGAAAGTCAGGCAACATGAGCGAATTCCGCGACTTGCTCAGGCCGTGACATCGCTTGACTTGTCGTCCGGCCGCCGATTGCACTATTTGTCAATTCCGGGTGCGGTGGCCACTGTCTACTGTCCCGCTAAACCGAGAAAAACACGTCACCCCAGAGGATTCGCGGAGTGCAACCGATGAAGTTCGCTACATTTTCCGCTGCAGCCGTCACTGCATGTCTGGCGCTCGTCGCTGGCGCGGTCGACGTCGGCGCGCATGGTGATGTCGTTCCGCAGCCGGTCGATACGACGGGCCTCGAACAACTCGGCGATCAGTGGCGCACCAAGAACCCCTATTCTGGTAATGCCAAGGCGATCGAGATCGGGGCTTCGGGTTACAACCAGAACTGCGCCCGTTGCCACGGCCTCGAAGTGATCTCGGGTGGTCTTGCGCCGGATCTGCGATACCTCGAAAAGGGCGAAGCCGGCGACGAATGGTACATGGAGCGCCTTCGCCGCGGCGCGACCATCAACGGGGTCACCAAGATGCCGGCCTTCGAAGGCGTCATCAGCCAGGAAGCCATGTGGGCGATCCGGGCGTACGTCGAATCGAAGTTCGAAGGCTGAGCATTCGGTCCTGTGTCAATCGAGCTGAAACGCTGGTCCCCCGGCACGGAACCGATGCGGGCGAGGCTCTCACGGGGCCTCGCTTTCGCGCTGTGTGTCCTGGGCTTGGCCGTCACCGTGGCGCCGTTTGCGCGGGCGCGGCCGCTCGACGAGGTGAAGGACACCGGTGAGTTGCGCGTCGTCGTGTACGAGGACAACGCGCCGTTCTCCTGGACGGACGAGGCCGGTGCGGTGCGTGGCGTCGATGCCGACATTGCCCGCGCCGTCGCTGAAAAGATGGGGTTGAGGGTCAACCTCATCGCACGCATCGCGGGCGAGAAGGCGGACGACGACATCCGCTCCAACATCTGGCAGGGGCCGCGCACGGGCGGTCTCGTGGGCGACGTGATGATGCACGTCCCGATGGAGCGCGAATTCATCGCCCGCAACCCGCTGGCCGCGATCTCGAATGCCTACTATCACGAGCGAATCGTGCTGGCGGTGCGCGCCGATGGTCCCGCGGTTCCGTCCGATCCCAAGCGGATGCTGGCGCCGTTTCGCTCAGCCAAGCTCGCCGTCCAGTTCGCGACGGTGGCGCATTACTTCGCCATGTTCGCCGACGATGGCGCTTACAAGCTGACCGTCAATCCCTATCTCAAGTTCAAGTCCGCGGCCGACAGCTTCGCCAACCGCGAGACGGCCGGGCTGCTGGGACGGCGCTCGCAGATCGAGGCCGAGCTGAAAGGCCGTATGGACGGCGTGACGATTTACGAACCGGCGTTCGAGACGGTGTTGCGCATGGCGTGGACGGTCGGCACCGCCGTCAAGAACGACAGCCGGGATACGGGGTATGCGTTCGGCAATTCGCTCAAGGCCTTGATCGACGATGGCAGCGTCGAGAAGATCTTCGCCAGCTACGGCCTGACGATGGTGGCGCCGCCCGTGCCGTGACGGATGGCGTGTCGCGGGCGCACCGTCGAACGGCGCCGGGTGCTGGAGATCGTTCTCGGGTCGCATGGTCGGGCTCGTGCATGGCTGCCAGTCGCGTTTCACGGCTCGCGGTTTTGCTTTACACTCGTCGTCAGGTTCGCCCGTGATCTTTCCAGGAGGCCCGCTTTGCCCCGCAAACCGACAATCGCCGCGCTGCTGTTGACGTTGATGGCGACGGTCGCCGCTGCAGACCCGGCCGAGGATCCACTCAAGTCGGTGGTCTGGGACGACATGAAGGCGCAGTTTTTCGGCACCGCGCCGGTCGTCTTCGATGACCGCGTCAAGGTGCTGGTGCCGCGCATCGTCGAGAACCAGGCGCAGGTGCCCATCACCGCCGACGCGCGCGGTCTCGAAGGTGTGCAGAAGCTGGTGCTGTTCGCCGATCTCAATCCCATACAACACATCGCCACCGTGATTCCGAAAAAGGCGTCGGCCTACATCGCGCTGCTGATGAAGGTCGAGCAGGCGACGCCGGTTCGTGCCGCGGCGCTGTTGGCGGACGGCACATGGCATGTCGGCGGCGTCTACCTCGACGCGGCGGGTGGCGGCTGCTCGGCGCCGGCGGTGGCGCGCAAGGACGGCGACTGGTCGGCGACGGTCGGCCACGCCCAGGGCCGCATGTGGCGCGAGGCAGATGGGGCGGCGCGCGTGCGCTTTCGCGTTCGTCATCCGATGGACACGGGGCTCGCGCGCGACAATACGCCTGCGTTTTTCATCGAAAAGCTCGACGTGCGTTCGGCGGATGGCCAGTCGCTGGCCGAGGTGGAGATCCGCGAGCCGGTCAGCGAAGACCCGACGATCACCATGCACGTCCGCCTGCCCCTGAAGGACCCGGCGTTGACCGTCATCGGGCGCGACAACAACGGTTCGGTCTACCGGTCTGAGATACCCGCGACATGGCGTCAGAGCGCGGCCCATCCGGCCGCGCCTCTGCCGGCCGAGCGCTGAGCCCCACGATGAGCAACGAGGTCGCGAGCTCGGGCGCGCCTGAGGTTTCACGCCGGACGGCGCTGGCCCTGCTGGGAAGCGCCGCCGTACTGCCGGCTCTCGCGCCGATGTTCGATGCCAGCGCGGCGCCGTTGACCTACGACATGAAGCCCGAGCCGATCGCGCGCGGCGTCTGGGTGCTGCGCGGTGCGCAGGAGGCGATCGAGCGCAGCAATGGCGGCGCCATCGCCAACATCACCATCATCGACACGTCGGATGGTGCGGTCATCGTCGACAGCGGTCCGTCCAAGCGTTACGGCGTCGCGCTCGAAGCACTGGCGCGGCAACTCACCGGCAAAACGGTCGCACGGGTCTATCTCACACATTTCC
The DNA here is from genome assembly GCA_046295315.1 of Hyphomicrobiaceae bacterium. Lineage (GTDB taxonomy): Bacteria > Pseudomonadota > Alphaproteobacteria > Rhizobiales > Hyphomicrobiaceae > JAEUMD01. The sequence continues at coordinate 2,943 of JBKBNR010000048.1, read as the reverse complement.
ATCCCGACCACGTCTTTGGCAATCAGGCCTTCGATGCGGCGATCGTGGCCGCACCACGAGGCGTCATCGACGGGCTCGCCGACCTCGGTGAAGCCTTCGCTTCCGCCATGTATCACGCCGCTGGCGATTGGATGCGTGGCACCGAAGTCGTCATGCCGGGCAAGGTTGTCGGCGATGGTGTCGAGGAGATCGGCGGTCGCCGCTTCCGGCTTGCCACGTTGGCAGGACATACCGCCTCCGACCTCGTGATCTTCGAGGAGAACTCCGGCCTGCTGGTCGCCGGCGATCTGGCGTTCCTCGATCGCGCGCCGACGACTCCGCACGCCGACCTTGACAAATGGCGGACCAGCCTCGACACGCTCGCCAGCATGTCGTCGGCGCTGCTCGTTCCAGGTCATGGACCGATCGAACCGGGCAAGCGCGCCGTGACGCAGACGCGCGACTGGCTGTCGGTCATGGAGGATGCGATACGTGGCGCCTTCGATCGCGGTCTGTCGATGAATGAAGCGATGGTCCAACCGCTTCCCCAGTGGACCGAAAAGGTTGCCCTGGCCCGCTACGAGTTCGACCGCTCCGTGATGCACTTCTTCCCCAAGCTCGAAGCCGGCGAATGGCCGCGCGTCGACCGTCCGGGATAGACCGTCGGGGCCGGCACCCGGCTTCACCATCGCACCAATTTCCGTGCGTCCGCGTCGGGCATCTGCCAACGCGCGAAACGCGATCGCGTGCGCCGAAGTTGCAGCTTATTTCTGAGCAGTTCCCAAGAGTTGGATGCCCGTTTCGAGAAGTTTGTACTATTTGGCAATAAGCGGCTCCCCCTGCGTGCGATAACGTCGCACATGGCTGGACTTCCGGCAGGCCGCCCGATCGTTACGGCGCGTGACGACCGGGGCCCAAGAATTTCCCAACACGAGGGAAGCGGCCACAATTCAGACCTAAGGGGATGCCCAATGAAGACTTGGAAATGGCTTGCCACCGCCAGCGCGCTCGCGTTGACGGTGACGATCTCGCAGCCGGCATTTGCCGACGTCACGATCGACGACATCGTCAACGACGCCAAGACGACGGGCGACGTCGTCAGCTATGGCATGGGCCCGGAAGGGCAGCGCTACAGCCCGCTGAAGATGATCAACACGGAGAACGTCGGCCGCATGGTGCCGGCGTGGGCGATGTCGTTCGGCGGCGAGAAGATGCGTGGCCAGGAATCGCAGCCACTGGTCCGCGACGGCGTGATGTACGTCACCGGTTCCTACAGCCGCATGTGGGCGATCGACACCAAGACGGGTCGTGAGATCTGGCAGTACGATGCGCGTCTGCCCGAAGGCATTCTGCCGTGCTGCGACGTCATCAACCGCGGCGCCGCCATCCATGGCAACAAGGTGTTCTTCGGCACGCTGGACGCCAAGCTGCTGGCGCTCGACGCCAAGACCGGCAAGGTCGTCTGGTCGAAGAAGATCGACGAGTTCAAGGACGGCTATTCCTACACCGCCGCGCCGTTGATTGTGCCGTCGAAGGCACACGGCCCGCTCATCGTCACCGGTGTTTCGGGTGGTGAGTTTGGCATCGTCGGCCGCGTCGAGGCGCGCAAGGTCGAGGACGGCGAACTGGTCTGGTCGCGCCCGACCATCGAAGGCCACATGGGCATGCTGGCCGGCAAAGAATCGACCATGACCGGCAAGAAGAACGAGTCGTGGCCGGGCGACCTCTGGCAGACCGGTGGCGGCGCCACCTGGCTCGGCGGCACCTACGATCCCGACACCAAGCTGATCTTCATGGGCACCGGCAACCCGGCGCCGTGGAACAGCCACATGCGTCCGGGCGACAACAAGTGGTCGTGCGCACGGATCGCCATCGACCCGGAAACCGGCGAGATCAAGTGGGGCTTCCAGACGACGCCGAACGACGGCTGGGACTTCGACGGTGTCAACGAGGTCGTTTCGTTCGATATGGGTGGCGTCAAGGCAGCAGCCACCGCCGACCGTAACGGCTTCCTCTACGTTCTCAACCGCGAGAACGGCAAGTTCATCAATGCCTATCCCTTCGTGAAGAACATCACGTGGGCGAAGGGCATCGACAAGAACGGCCGTCCGATCTATGTGCCGGAGAACCGTCCGGGCGATCCGTCGAAGTCGGCCGATGGCAAGAAGGGCACGTCCGTGTTCGCGGTGCCGAGCTTCCTCGGCGGCAAGAACTGGATGCCGATGGCCTACTCGCCGGACACCAAGCTGTTCTACATCCCCTCCAACGAGTGGGGCATGGACATCTGGAACGAGCCGATCACCTACAAGAAGGGCGCGGCTTATCTCGGTGCAGGCTTCAACATCAAGCCGATCTTCGACACGCATATCGGCTCGCTGAAGGCCATCGACCCGGCGACGGGTGAGACCAAGTGGGAGTACAAGAACAATGCTCCGCTGTGGGGTGGCGTCATGACCACCGCTGGCGGTCTGGTGTTCTTCGGCACGCCCGAGGGTGAGTTCAAGGCCATGGACGCGGCGACGGGCAAGGAACTCTACTCGTTCAACACCGGCTCGGGCATCGTCGGTTCGCCGATCACCTGGGAGCAGGACGGCGAGCAGTACGTTTCGATCGTGTCCGGCTGGGGCGGCGCCGTTCCGCTGTGGGGTGGCGAGGTGGCCAAGACCGTCGCCCACCTGAACCAGGGCGGCATGGTCTGGACTTTCAAGTTGCCGAAGCAGCTTGCCCAGAAGTAATCGAGATCGCCTCACCTGAGGTGGTCCGGCGACAACGTCGAGGGCGAGCGGTCGACCGCTCGCCCTTTTTGCGGCCCGTGAGGCGGTTCAACGCGGCGTCTAGTATCGTGATCGCGAAATTCGTCTCATTCTGCCGCACGCTCCGAACGAATTTCGCGATCTTAACGACGCCAGAAGTACCAATAAACTCGTGTGATTGTGACCGAGAAGTCCGCCTCTCTACCCAGCT
>JBKBNR010000047.1:0-12404 GCA_046295315.1 Hyphomicrobiaceae bacterium | reverse complement strand
CACACACCAGCCTCGGCAGCCTCACGCCGAACGAGTTTGCAGCCCGGTCCGACATGGACCACAATCAACCAGGACTCTCGTTATGAACGGGTACACGTCCGGGGCAGGGTCAGACCTTGTTGGGGTCGCCGTGGGCTAGGACGGCTTCGCTGACCTCGTCGCGGATGCCGAGCTCGCTCGCCCAGACCTTGAACAATGTGCGGAAGCCGTGCGGCGTGCCGTCCAAGCCATCGTCGCGCGTGAGCTTTGAGAGAGTGTTATCGGACAGCATGCGACCGACGCGGGACGGAAATACGAGGTCGTTGTAGTCCACGCGCAGAGCCTTAGCTTGCTCCAGGACGGACATAGCGCCGTCCGAGAGTGGCACGATGTGCTCCCGCCCCATCTTCATGCGGCTGGCCGGCACGGTCCATTCGCGGGCCTCGGCATCGATCTCGCTCCACCTCGCTCCGCGCACTTCCACGCTGCGGCAAGCGGTGTAGATCACGAACAGAAGCGCGAGCTTTGTTGCAAGGGTCGCCCTCTGGCGGTCGGGCAACGATGCCACGAAGGCCGGCACCTCGGCATAGGGCAGCGCTCTCCGGTGTTGGACCTTGGGACGTGCCTTGCCCAACTCATCGCGCACGCCATGACAGGGATTCGCGTGAAGGCGGTTCCCCCGGACGATGGCCGACTGGAAGACGAGCGTCATGCGCTGCAACACCCGCGTCGCGGTTTCGTGCTTGGTGTGCCAGATAGGTTGCAGAACGGCGATGATCTCGGCCGGCGTGATGTCCGCGATCGGCCGTTCGGCCAGCTTCGGGTAGGCGTAGATCTCCAGTGACTCGATCCACCGGTCGGCGAAGCGACCCGGCTTCAGCGTTGGCCGTTTGACCTCCTCGAAGTAGCGGATGCAGCCGTCACGAAGGGGCATGACCTGCCACTCCTGCTCCCGCTTGATCTCGACCGTGGCATCCCGGCCCTCGCGGGCGGCCTTGCGGATGACGTCGGCGCGATCGCGGGCTGCTTGTAGAGACACGGCCGGGAACGAGCCCAGGCCACGCGCGACGCGCATCCCGTTGATAGTGACGCGGACGATCCAGTGCTTCTGCCCGGCCGGATTGATGAACAGACGCAGGCCAGCCCCGTCCCCAAGGACGGCAGGTCCGGTCGCCTTTTTGAACTCCAGGGCCGTCAGCCGGTTGGCGGTCCGAGAACGTTCGAGTCCTTGCATGAGATTGGAACGATGGCTCCCCAATAGCCGTATTTTGCGATAGCCCTAAATAGCCCTCTGAGGCGTGTGCTTCCGCGCAACACGACGTTACAGGAGGTGACACACGCTCTGATTTGCGACGAGATTATTGCAACAAAAACATTGGTTTGAGGCTACATTGTGGAACACGACGGCACCGGCAGAAAAGCCACACAGGCTCCTCTTCTGGGCACCACTACAGGTCCGGCTGGGCGTCCGCCAGCTTGTTGATCTCGCTGAAAAACCCTTTGAGTTCCGCATGACACAGCCCGAGCGACCGGTGGCTGTTCGTCACGTCGGCGTGACACGTTGCTGTCCAGATTTGGTGCTCGGCGCCGTGGCCCGGCCGCCGCCGGTAACGCCGTCGATGCAGGCCCGAAATCGGATCGCAGTGGCACGCTTCGAGGCCCTGCTGCGTCGATGACGGCGGAACCGACCTCGTTCATCGAGGCGAGGTCTGGTGGCAGTGTCGGCGGCGTTGGCCGGCCCGCCTCGCAACCCGTCTCGCCTTCGAGTTCTGCCAGTCAAGAGCCGGCAGCCGATGCCACGGCAGGCTTCGATCGAGGATTGCGTAGCGGCGATAGTGCGGCCGGAAGCGGTCCCGGACGGCTTCGAGCAGCCCGCCCAGTCGCGGCGGTCGCCCGTCTGCAGGCTGGCGATGAAAGCGTGCGTGCCAGCGAATTTCACCGCGCGCGCCATCGCCCGAGCCACGCTGCGGCGCATCTCGGGCGGCGGTTGGTGGAACTGGAAGACGCTGGTCACGATGTCCTGGCAGGCATCGCGCGGCGCCATGGTCTCGGCATGGGTGGTGAGACCTGTCGCGGGACGCCAGCGGCCTGCGCGCAGGCGCATTTGACGCAGCCGACAAAAAGGATTTGCGTTCGCCCGCTCGGCTGCCAGTCTGTCGGCATGACGCGGCAAACCCTCGAACGAAATCAGGTCTGGATCTATCTCGCCGCGATCGCCGCCGGGCTTTCCTTCGGCTGGGACGCTCGGTCTCTTGCTGCTCACAACCTTCACGCAAGTGCCGCTGACGCATGTGCGCGACGCCTTTCGTGACCGCCGCTTCATGGCGGCTGTTCTCATCGGCAATTTTGTCGCCATTCCAATCCTGGTCGCGTTTCTCCTGCAATTCGTCCCGAACGATGCGGCGCTCCGGCTCGGCATTCTGCTCGTGCTGCTGGTGCCATGCACGGACTGGTTCATCACCTTCACGCATCTTGGCGGTGGTGATACCGGCCGCGCCATCGCCGTGACCCCCGTCAATCTCATCGTGCAGTTGGCGCTGCTGCCGCTGTACCTCTGGTTGTTCATGGGGAATGCCTTCATCGAACTGCTCGCGGCCGACCGATTGCTGGCAGTGTTTCTGAGCCTCATCGTGCTGCCGCTGCTCGCGGCCTCAGCGATCGAGCGATGGGTCGAGAGCAAGCGCGAGCGCGCGCCATTGATCGACCGCATCGGGTGGTTGCCGGTGCCGCTGCTCGGCGTCGTCGTCTTCCTTATCGCTGCGTCACAGGTCGAAGCGGCCCTCGGCGCGCTGTCCGTGCTCGGCATGGTGATCGGCGTTTTCGTCGCGTTCCTCGTGGCGGCGGTCGTCCTCGGTATCGGACTTGCCCGGCTCTTCGCCTTGCCGGTCGGCGAAGCGCGCGCCCTCGTCTACAGCCTCGGCACGCGCAACTCGTTCGTGGTGCTGCCGCTGGCGCTGGCGCTGCCCGAGGCCTGGGCGGCGGCCGTCGTCGTGATCGTGCTGCAATCGCTCGTCGAATTGTTCGGGATGGTCGCCTATCTATGGCTGGTGCCGCGCCTGCTGTCGGCGCCCGGGCCTCATGAGGCGCGCAGGGGTTAAGCCGGCGAGCGGCAGGCCGACAGGTTCTGAGCGGGGTGACTGCGCCCCAACCGTCCAGGCCTTGAGGTTCGGGAGCCTAACGGCTCGGGACTGGTTGCGCACCGTCGCGGCGATCTCTGGCGGACGCACCGGCGGTCCGCTGCCAAGCCTGAAAAAATCATCGGGCGATCCGAGATTCGGGCGGCCCAGTCGCCTTGCCGACCTCAACCGGCGTCCGGCCATCCTCGGTGCGGCCGGCCCCAAGACGGGGTGTTCGCATCGCCCGGCGGCGATGTGGTCATCGAACCTGCAGGCCGCGCTCTGCCAGGGCGGCGCGGCCCGCACCCCGATCGGCCTCGCGCGTTTGCCATGTCCGGCTTCGCCGAAAGCTCTCTTCCGTCCAAAGCGAATAGCCGTTGCCGGACGGCGTCCCGTTGCGTGGTGGAGGCGGCGAGTGGCGCTGCGCCGCCGTGCCGCTGCTCTGCCGTGCTCATGCGAGCGCGCGATGGAACCGGGACAGGGTTTCGACAGACTGAGGATGCTGTGTACTGCCGAGCGCCGCCGTCAGTGGCAACCGCCACTCGCGCTCGTTCGCCGCAGCCGGCGCTGCACGCGGGCGATGCCTGGTCGGTTTCCGCTTCGATCTCACGAAAGGCTCTGAGGACGTCCCCGCCAAGCCGGGTCAGTTTGGTACCGCCAACCGCCTTGCCGCCCTCGTGCGCCGCGACGAGCGGTCGGTCGAAGCGGGCGTTCGTGGCCTCGACCAGATACAGGACGCGCGCGTAGCTCATGCCGAGCCGTGTTCGGGCCGCCGCCATGGAACCGGTCGGCTCGATGCCTTCGAGCCCTCCGATCTTGCCCGGCCCGATGCCACCGACCTGTCGATGACCAGCCGCCGAAGGATCGCGGAGCTCGATGGCATCTGATCGACCTCTCTGGCCGACCGCGAGAGCGATAGCTCGCCGATGCCAAGTCGAGGCCGCAACAGGGCGGCGGCACGTCCGATCCCGACGTCACGATGGCACAGCCGGTGGGTTCTGTAACAAACTATTGACATGTAGCAGTTGTTACAATTATTGAGTTGTCATGACTGAAATGACTTGGCTGCTCCTGACGTACAAGGTGCCTGCGGAACCAGCGGCAAAACGAATGGCCGTCTGGCGACGCCTCAAGGGGATGGGCGCGGTTTACCTTCAGAACGGTGTGTGCGTTCTGCCCAAGACGGAGGACCACGTCCGTCGGCTCAAGATGCTCGAGTACGAGATCGCGGAAGCCAACGGCGAGAGCGTCATCCTGGAGACCGTGGCGCTCGATCGAACTCAGGAAGAGAAGGTCATCTCCCGCTTCAAGGCTGACCGCGACGATGCTTATGTCGAATTCATCGACAAGTGCGGCGACTTCGAGCGGGAGGTCGCGAAGGAGATTGCCGCCGACCATTACACTTATGCCGAGCTCGAAGAGAACGATGTCGATCTGAAGAAGCTAAAGGTGTGGCTGGCCAAGATCGAAAAGCTCGATTTCTACGGCGGCCAGAGAGCGGCCGAGGCGCGTGCCCGCCTCAAGGGCTGCGAGAAGGTTCTCGATGATTACGCGAAGCGCGTCTTCGACGCCCAGGACGAGAATGGGTGATACCGTGCGGGACAGCGCCCCGGCTTTCGTCAGGCAAGCATGCACCCCTAGGCCTTTGCCCGAATTGCCCGACCACGAAGCCTTCGCCATCGCGGCATGGATCGCCTCGCGACATCAGCGGGCTGCTCCTGCCGACGGCCATGACAGACTCGCGGCCGATATCGGGATCACCCGCAACCCCACCCGATCCGAGGCTTCCCGATGGAATTGACGAGGACTACGCGCTGGCGCCGGTTACCTTCGGGCATTTGGGCACTCGGCTTCGTGTCCATGTTCATGGATATCTCGTCGGAGATGATCCACGCGCTCCTCCCGATCTACATGGTCACCGTGCTCGGCACGTCGGCGTTGGCGGTCGGCATCATCGAGGGCATTGCCGAAGCGACGGCCGCCATCACCAAGATCTTCTCCGGCGCTCTGTCGGACTGGCTCGGCAAGCGTAAGGGACTCGCCGTGCTCGGCTACGGCATGGCCGCCTTCACCAAACCGATCTTCCCGCTGGCGCCGACTCTACCCTGGTTGATCGCCGCAAGGTTCATCGACCGCGTCGGCAAGGGCGTTCGCGGCGCTCCCCGCGATGCGCTTGTCGCCGACATCGCGCCACCCGAAGCTCGTGGAGCCGCTTTTGGCTTGCGACAGTCGCTCGACACCGTCGGTGCCTTCGTCGGCCCGCTGCTGGCGATTCTGTTGATGCTCTGGACGGCCAACAACTTCCAGGCCGTGTTCTGGATTGCCGTCATTCCGGCCTTTCTCGCCTTCGCCCTCATCGCCTTCGCCGTGAAGGAGCCCGAACGTCCGGTCGAACTGCGCGAAGTGAAATCACCGTTGAGCCGTGCCGAGCTTGCGCGTCTCGGTATCGACTACTGGTGGGTCGTCGGCATCGCGACGGTCTTCACGCTCGCCCGGTTCAGCGAGGCGTTTCTGATCTTGCGGGCGCAATCGGTGGGTCTCCCGATCGCTCTGGTGCCCGCGGTCATGGTGCTGATGAACGTCGTGTATGCCGCAGCAGCGTATCCCGCAGGCGTACTGTCGGACCGAATGGATCGACACACGATACTCGTTGCCGGTCTCGTACTGTTGATCGTCGCGGACGTGGTCCTGGCCCTGTCGGGTTCGATCGCCGGCATCGCCGTCGGCGTCATACTCTGGGGCCTTCACATGGGGCTCACACAAGGGATGCTCGCAACACTTGTCGCCGACACGGCACCCGCAGAACTGCGCGGCACAGCCTACGGCATGTTCAACCTCGCGACGGGTATCGCACTGCTTGCTGCGAGCGTGATTGCCGGTGGCCTGTGGGACATCGTCGGGCCGAGAGGCACATTCCTCGCGGGTGCTGTATTCACCGCGTGTGCCGTCGTAGGTCTGGTCGCACTCTCTCATCGTAGGAGGAGCACCGAGAAGTGAAAGCCTTTCTGAGTGTTTTCATCGGCGCCGGTTCGGCAGGAATGGCGCGTCACGCCGTCAATGGTGCAGCCGTGAAGCGCGGGGCGGTCTGTCCGTGGCACTCACTCGTCGTCAATGTCGTCGGCAGTCTGCTCATGGGGCTCCTCATCGGCTGGCTCACCTTCAAGGGCAATGCCCCACAGGAGTGGCGGCTGTTCGCCGCCAAGGGCGTACTCGGGGGCTTCACGAACTTCTCGGCGATCTCGCTCGATGCCGTGTTGCTCTTCGAGCGGCACAGCTGAACCCAGATGGCGATTTATATTCTCGGCTCTGTCGGGCTTTCGATCGCCATGCTGTTCGTCGGGCTCGGCGTGTTTCGCATGTCGGTGACATGAGCTGATCATGCCGGCAGTCGGCGCGTGCGGTGCGTCCATCTCCGCACGAACTTCGATCGGCGCCGCATCATCCAGAGGGCGGCATCATGGCTGTTAGACCAGGATCGGCATGACATGCGCAGGTCGGTTTGCGTCCACACACCACTCTCGGCCCTGTCGGCGGGCTGACGCACGCCAAGTTCATGGACCGCGCCGACGCGGCCCAGACCCCGAACGGGCTCTCGCTATCACCGCGGGCACGATGGAGTAGGGTCGGTCGATCTTTCTCGACCGAGCGGGGGACGCGCTTGATCCCCGCCGAAGGCATCCGGCATCACTGCTTGCGGTCGGACAACATCTCTGCCACCAACCGGTTCTGCATGCGCCGTCGGCGGGTGATGGCGTAGAAGTGCTCGCTGAGTTCGGCGACCCGACAGCGCTCGATGAGTAGCCCGGATTTCAGTTCGTCCAATACCACGATCGGCGGAACGAGCGTGAGGCAGCCGCTCTCGCGCGCCAGCAGGCGCATCATCGCCATGTCGTCCACTTCGGCGACGATGCGCGGCGCGACACCGGCGCGGCCGACGATGGCGTCGAATGCCGAGCGAATGGCGCTGCCACGAGCCGGCAGGATAAGCGGTATGTCGGCGAGGTCATTCGGAAATCGTATGCGCTTGCGCTTGGAGGTCTTGCGACCGATGAGGCTGACAGGTTGCTCGGCCAGAAGTGTGCTCTGCAACTCGGTCTCGGCGTCGGCAAGAGCTGGCTGGTTGGCAAGGACGATATCGAGCTTGTGCGCATCGAGTTGAGCCAGAAGATCGGCGAAGGCGCCCGAGCGGATGATGATCTCGACGCCCGGCCGCGCGATCAGCTTGCGCAGAAGGCCGATCTGGAAGTTGCGCGAGAGCGTGGCGACAGCACCGATCCGCAGCACCTGCCGTCCGGGTGTCAGGCCCGTGAGGGCCTCGAGCAGTTCGTGGCCGGACCGAAAGACGGTGTTGGCATAGTCGAGCGCGATGCGGCCCGCCTCAGTCAGGACCAGCGCCTTTCCCTTGCGCTCGAACAGCGCCTGCCCGAGATGTGCCTCCAGCGCCTTCAACTGCACCGATAGCGACGACGGCGAGACGTTCAGGCGCTCGGCCGCCCGGCTCATGCTGCCTTCGTTGGCGATCACCCAGAAATAGCGCAGGTGGTGGTAATTCAGGTGCGGCATGAATTTGTTATATTTAATGAAACGATCTTGTTCAACAATTGAATTTTTCTGAATCGTCTGCTCGCACTAGTCTCCGCCCGTTTTCAACGATCTGCGCGGAGAACGACATGACGACACTCTTCATCATGATGTCACTTGCGATCCCATTACCGCTGATCGCCACCGGCTTGCTGGGAGGTGCAGTTCGCTCCCCGCGCGCCTACGCCTCGCTTGCGGTTGCCGCAGCCGTCGTCTCGTTCGGAGCGGCTTTGCTCATCGCCGTCTACGCGGGGCTCCGCGGCCCCTTGACTTCGCCGACGCTCGGACTTTCCGGCGTTGGCCTGTCGGTTTACGTCGACGCGCTCTCGGCCATCATGCTCACGCTCGTCGCGTTCATCGGTGTCGTGGTGGTTCGCTACAGCCGCACCTATCTCGACGGCGATGCGGGCCATGTGCGCTTCACGCGCTGGCTGCTTTACGCGCTTGCTGCCGTGCTCACGCTCATTCTTTCTGGCAATCTGGCGCTGCTGATCGTCGCCTGGATCGCCACCAGCCTTGCGCTCAACAAGTTGCTGGTGTTCTACGCCGAGCGCCCGGCGGCACAACGCGCTGCGGCGAAGAAGTTCTGGGCCAGCCGCGTCGGAGACGCGTCGCTGATCGGGGTGGCAGCGCTGCTCTACATCCACTTCGGCACGCTCGACATAACAGCGCTTTCCCAATCCGCACGGACGGCCGCGGGGGCCGAGGGCACATCCGCGTATGTCGTGGTGGCTGGTCTCCTCGTCGTCCTGACAGCACTCCTCAAGTCGGCGCAACTGCCCTTGCACGGGTGGTTGATCGAGGTGATGGAGACACCGACGCCGGTATCCGCACTGCTGCACGCCGGTATCATCAACGCCGGCGGCTATCTCGTCCTGCGGCTGGCCGATGTGATGCTGCTGGCGGGGCCCGCCCTCGAGGTGCTTGCGCTCGTCGGTGGAGCGACCGCGCTGTTCGGCTCGCTGGTGATGCTGACACAGACGTCGGTGAAGGTGCAACTGGCCTATTCTACCGTCGCTCAAATGGGCTTCATGCTGCTGCAGTGCGGGCTCGGCGCCTTCCCGGCTGCGCTTCTGCACATCGTTGCTCATTCGCTCTACAAGGCTCACGCCTTCTTGTCGTCGGGCAGCGTCATGGACCTCGCCCGCGTCTCGTGGAGCCCGAGCCCGGCGGGTGAGCCGCACCCGGCGCGCCTCGGTCTTGCTCTCGCACTCGTCGTCAGCCTGGCGATCGGCGTCGGCTTCGGATTCGGCTTTTCACCCAGCGTCAATCCCGGAACCGTGGCGCTCGGCGCGGTCCTGCTGATGGCCCTCGTGCACCTCATGGCACAGGCCATCGACGAGCGGCCCGACCCCTACGTGTTGAGCCGCGTCGGCGGCCTCGCGGTCATGGTGGCGGTCACCTACTTCTCGCTCCAGGTCGCGATGGCTTGGGTGACCGCCGGAAGCCTGCCGGCGCAAGTTGCGGCAGCAGGTCCGATCGACCTCGCCATCGCGGTTCTCGTGGTGGTCTCGTTTGCGGCACTGACGGTGTTCCAGAACCAGATGGCCCGCCATGCAGGCCTTCCCTTCTGGCAGGCCGCTTACGTCCATCTGCGGCACGGCTTCTATCTCAACACCCTCGCCAACCGCGTCGTGCTGGCCGTTGGCCCGGTGCGGCGTGGTCGCGTCGTGCAGCACGCTCAACACCAGTGACAGCGAAGGTATCGAAAATGAACGCCACAGCAGCAGTCAGAACCATGACCCCGACAGAAATGTTCCCGGCAATGGACGAGCGCACTCGCCTCCAGGCTCAGATCGAAGCGGCTCTGAAGCGCATCGCGCCCGTTTGGCCCCTCAGGCACTTCGTCGCCGTCAATCCCTTCCTCGGGTTCACGGGCGAAACCTTCGCGGCAACGGCAGCCAAGCTCAAATCGAGCGCACGCACGCATATGCTGATGCCGCGCAGCTTCTACCGCGACGCTCTCGGCAACGGTGATATCGACGACGCTGCGCTTGTCGCGGCGATCCGCTGCAATCCCAAGCTCGCCGCACATGCTGGTGATGCCGCAGCGCTTCGTTCCGCGGCGGCGGGCGACCCTCGAGCGCCAAGCAGCCAAGCACCTGGCGTGGCAACTGTCGCGGAGGTGCTCGACACGCTCGCCGACGGCGACCGGCATGTCTCCCTCGTCGGCTTCATGATCGACGAGATTTCGAGCTTCTGCGCCACCTACTTCGACGAGGGCCAGTCGATCTGGCGCAATCCCGCGCGTCACCTTGCGCCCTATGCCGCCTGGCGCGCGCTGATCCGCCACGACCGCAACCCCGAGGTGATGGGCATTCGTGATTTCCGCACGACCGTGCTCGCTCTCCCCGCCGATCCCGTCGAGACGATCGGGGCCGTGGTCGGCGAGCTTGGCATTCCCGCTGTCGCCGTCGAAGATTACCTCTTCCGCGCCCTGTTCGACATCAGCGGCTGGGCAGCATATGCGCGCTACGTCGGCTGGAACGCGGAGCTCGAGGGAAGGCGCGACGATACGCTGCTCGAATTGCTCGCCCTCCGCGTGGCTTGGGGCTACGGGCTCTTTCGTGCGCGCCAGGACGAAGCATTCAAGGCGGCCTGGGCCAAAGCCATGGCCGATGCGGCGCGCATGCCGGCAGGCCAAGCCCCGGAGCTGGACGCCGATCTCGCCATCGACCTTCTGTTGCAGGAGGCCTATGAGATCGCCTATCGCGGACGATTGAGCAAGCAACTCACCGACCGCGAAGGGGCCCGCACCGTCACGCGCCTCAAGCCACGACCACTCGTTCAGGCGGCCTTTTGCATCGACGTTCGCTCCGAAGTGTTTCGCCGGGCGCTGGAGACGGCCTGTCCCGAAGCAGAGACCATCGGCTTCGCCGGGTTCTTCGGCTTTCCGATCGAGTATGTCCCGGTCGGGCAGGTGCGGGGCGGAGCACAGTGTCCAGTTCTGCTGAAGCCGGCGTATGTCGTCTGCGAAGCCGTCAAGGACGCCAACGAGACCACGGAAAGCGAGGTGCTCGGCTTGCGTCTGATGCGGCGGCGCGCGGCGAAGGCGTGGAAGTCGTTCAAGAGTTCCGCCGTCTCCTCGTTCGCTTTCGTCGAGACCGCGGGCCTCACGTATGCCGGCAAGCTCGCAACCGACAGTGCCGGGCTGACGCGCCCCGTACCGAGCCCGACAATCGACGGCATCGACCCGGATATGGCGGCCCGTCTCGGACCGCGTCTGCAACCGCGCGAGGTCGGCGAACGGCAGACGGGCTTCACGCCGGTCCAGCGGCTCTCCATGGCCGAAGCCGTGCTCAAGGCCATGTCGATGACCGGGCCGTTCGGCCGCCTCGTCCTGCTCGCTGGACACGGCAGCACGACCGTCAACAACCCGCATGCCTCGGGGCTCGACTGCGGCGCCTGCGGTGGGCATACGGGCGAGGCCAATGCGCGGGTCGCGGCCGCGATCCTGAACGATGCCGGAGTGCGCGACGGGCTCGCAAAACGCGGCATCACGATCCCTGCTGACTGCTGGTTCATCGGTGCCTTGCACGACACCACCACCGACGAGGTTCGCCTGTTCGATCTCGAGGACGTGCCGGCCGCGCTGACTGCCGATCTCGCGCGGTTGAAGGAGGCTCTGGAGCGGGCCGGCTCCCTGGCACGGCTGGAGCGCAGCGCACTGCTCGGCATCGGAAAGTCGCAGCACGTCGATGACGCCGTCAAGGCGCTCAGCCGGGACTGGGCGCAAGTGCGGCCCGAGTGGGGACTTGCACGCAATGCTGCCTTCATCGCGGCACCGCGCGCGCTGACACAGGGGCTCGACCTCAAGGGTCGCGCGTTCCTGCACAGCTATGACCATGCCTCGGACCAGGGCTACGGTGTCCTCGAGCTGATCATGACGGCGCCGATGGTGGTCGCGAGCTGGATCAACCTGCAATACTACGGCTCGACGGTGAACAACGCGGTATTCGGCAGCGGCAACAAGGTGCTGCACAATGTCGTCGGCCAGCTCGGCGTGCTCGAGGGAAACGCCGGCGATCTGCGCGTCGGCCTGCCTTGGCAGTCGGTGCACGATGGCCATCGCTTCGTGCACGAGCCGCTGCGGCTCAACGTCTTCATTGCTGCGCCGGAAGCCGCCATGGATGCGGTGCTTGCCAAACACGACGGCGTGCGCGATCTCGTCACCAACGGTTGGGTCTTCCTGCATTCGCTCCGTGACGACGGCCGCTCGGTACGGCGGTGCCGTGGCCCGCGCGACTGGCGCCCGGAGTAGTCCATGCTGCGGGCTGGCCGCCATCCCTACCAGGGCCGGTGGGTCGCAATCGCGACCATGCACGGCAAAGAGCGCGCCATTGCGCCCGCTCTTTGCCGCTGCTTCGGCATGGCCATCACGACGGCACCTGGCGTCGATACCGACGCGCTCGGCACCTTCACAGGTGAAATACCCCGCCACGGGACCATGCTCGAGGTGGCACGGCAGAAGGCAACGCTCGCGATCGCGCGAACCGGCGCACCTATCGGGATCGGCAGCGAAGGTGCCTTCGGCCCTGATCCGTTGATCCCGTTCGCAGCCTCCGGCCGCGAACTGCTGGTGCTACGGGAAGCTGAAACCGGTCGCGAGATCGTTGTCAGCCGGCGAACGCCGACCAATTTCGATCACATGGTCGCGACAGCCGACGACGATCTCACCGCGTTCCTGACGCGCGTCCGTTACCCAGCGCACGCGCTAGTCGTCAGGCC
>JBKBNR010000046.1:7600-12484 GCA_046295315.1 Hyphomicrobiaceae bacterium | reverse complement strand
CGACGACGCCAGCACGGACGCGACGGGCGACGAAATCCGCGCGCTGATCGCCAGCGGCCGGTTTCCGGGGCTGCGCTGCCTCCGGCATCGCGAACGCAGCGGCCAGAGTGCAGCCTTGCGCACCGGCATCACCGCCGCCACAAGCCCGGTCATCGCAACCATGGACGGCGACGGCCAGAACGATCCGCGCGACATTCCGAAGCTGGTGGCGAAGCTCGCTGCCCCGGGTGCCAAGGGCCCGGCTCTGGTCAATGGCTGGCGGCAGACGCGCAAGGACACGGGTTCCAAGCGCTGGGCGTCGAAATCGGCCAACTGGATCCGCGATGCCGTGCTCAAGGACAATTGCCCCGACACCGGCTGCGGCATCAAAGCCTACTGGCGCGACGCCTTCATGCGACTGCCGTTCTTCACCAGTATGCATCGCTATCTGCCGGCACTGTTTCTCACCTACGGCCACGAGGTGGCGCATGTCCCCGTCAACGACCGTCCGCGTCAGGCTGGCGTCTCGAAGTACAACAATCTCAACCGCGCGCTCGTCGGTCTCTACGATCTCGTTGGCGTCACCTGGATCAGAAAGCGCACCAAGATACCGGTGGTGACCGAGGTTGGGCGGGAGTAGGTGCAAGCGGGGCGCGGCCCGTGGGTCGGCAGGCTCAGCGGCCGAGGGCTGCCGGCGCCGGGGCACCGCACCCAACCAAGAGAGGACCACCCATGGACTTCATCGCCAGCTATGCCGGACTGCTCGGCTCAAAGATGGCCGCGTGGTGGGGTGGCATGACGCCGCTCGACCGAATCTGGCTCGGCATCGGCATGTTCGGACAATTGATGTTCACGGGGCGCTGGTTCGTGCAGTGGATCGCCACCGAACGCGCGCGCCGCTCCGTGGTGCCGGCGACGTTCTGGTATTTCAGCTTCTTCGGCGGGCTGCTGGTGCTCGCCTACGGCTTCTATCGCGCTGATCCGGTCATTATCATCGGCCAGTTCGGTGTCTTCATCTACGCGCGCAACATCTACTTCCTGCTGACCAACCAGAGAAGCGAGCGGGACGCCGCGCGCGACGCTGCCTCGGACCCGCCGAGCATCAGCGCCGGGTAGATGGGGCAAGGATTGCGCGGCGGCGAGAGTGACGGGTTCGACGTGCGGCGGCGCGGTCAGGCCGGCGCCACCCCGACCGGCGCTTCATGGACCCTGTCGGTTCGAGCGCTTCGTCGCGGTGCTGAGGGAACGTGCGCTGCATCGCGGCAAATCCCGGCGGTGGCCGAGTTTCAACAGGCGATCCCAGCCGGTAGCGTAGCGATGAACGCCGATCCCTCGTGTGATGACCGAGAAGTCCGCTGCATACTTTTCAGCTAGGCAGGGCGGCGGACTTCTCGGTCTGAATCACAGGATTTTATTGATACTTTCAGTGTTGTTCAGATCGCGAAATTCGTTCGGAGCGTGCGGCAGAATGAGACGAATTTCGCGATCACGACACGAGCCGTTCCGTTGGACCGAGACCGGCGACGACATCAGCCATCGCGTGCCGATGGGGAAGTGAGAAACGTCATGGCGAACATGCGGGGGCGGACCGCCACGATCAGCGTCATCGGAGCCGGGATCATCGGCTTGTGGCAGGCGCTGGTGCTGGCCCGGCGGGGCCATCGTGTGACCTTGATCGAGGCGTCAACCGTGCCGTTCGCGGCCAGCGCCAGCCGTTACGCCGGCGCGATGATCGCCCCCGATTGCGAGGCCGAAGCCGCACCCGATATCGTGCGGGCGTTCGGTCACGAGGGGTTGCGGCTGTGGCGCGCCACCTATCCGGGGCTGGTCGCGGGCGGAACCCTGGTTGTCGCGATGGCGCGTGACCGCAACGAGCTGACCCGCTTCGCCCGCATGACCGGCGGCCATCGGGAGGCCGATGGGGAGGCGATCGCGGCGCTCGAGCCGGATTTGGCGGGTCGCTTCGCAGGCGGGCTCTACTTTGCCGACGAAGCCCACATGGCGACGTTCGATGCCATGTCGTTCCTGCTCGACGCTGTCCGCGAGGCGGGCGCCGAAGTCCGTTTCGGCGAACCGGTCGGTGCGCTCGATCAATGCGACGGACGAGTGGTCGATTGCCGTGGCCTCGGCGCCGCCCGCGACCTGAAGGACCTGCGCGCCGTGCGTGGCGAACGGCTCATCGTCAAGGCGCGCGACGTGTCACTGAAGCGTCCCGTGCGCCTGCTGCATCCGCGCCACCCGCTGTATGTGGTGCCGTGGCCGGACGAGACGTTCATGATCGGGGCGACCGTCATCGAGAGCGAGGACGCGGGCCCGCCGACGCTGCGCTCCGGCCTCGAACTGATGGGTGTCGCTTACGCGCTGCATCCCGGGTTCGGCGAGGCTGAAATCGTCGAGTTCGGCGCCGGGTTGCGGCCGGCCTTCGCCGACAACGTACCACGCGTGCTTGTCGAGGCCGGAGGACGCATCGTGCGCGTCAACGGTGCCTACCGGCACGGCTTCCTGCTGGCGCCGGTGTTGGCGCAAGCCGTCGCCGAAGTGCTGGCAGGCGGCGCCAGCCATCATCCGCTGGTCCATGACGGCGGTTCGCGACACCGGCACGGGTGACCGGGCACCGGTTCGGGGTCCGGCTCGTCGTTGATGGCTGTCAATGCAACACTTTCGCCTTTTGAACGACAATGCACCCGTTCCGGAGGCGGTGCAGCCAGCGTGCTGCGCGCCGCCGCAGTGGCTCAGTGAGCGATGAGGTGTGCAAGATGGCTGAAGAGATGGAAAGGAAGTCAGCTGGTATCCCGGTAGCCCGTTCGCCGCAGGACGTGTGGAGTTTGCTTCGCAGTGACATGGACCGGCTGTTCGATGGATTTTTCGGTGGTGGATATCCGGGCTTGGCGGGCCGCTTCGGTGCGGGTGTGAAGATGCCGAGCATCGACGTACGCGAGGGCGAGAAGGAGATCGTCGTTGAAGCTGAGTTGCCCGGCATAGACGAGAAAGACATCTCGGTGACGTTCAAGGATGGCGTGCTCTCGATCAAAGGCGAGAAGAAGTCGAGCCGCGAGGAGACGAAGGACGAGGTGCATATCAGTGAGCGCAGCTACGGCAGCTTTCAGCGTGCGCTTCGCGTACCGGAAACGGTCGAAGACGCGAAGATCATGGCGTCGTTCGACAAGGGCGTGCTGACCGTGAAGCTACCGAAGAATGGTGAGGCTGTGCGTCGCGAGCGGCGCATCCCCATCGGCGGGGCCTGACGTGGCGACGTGGCGTCTGGCGGCTTCAGGTGCCGGTGCCACGGTCGAGGGCGGGCGTCGGTCTCGTCAACCGGCGGGCGGTCTGGACGGATCGCCTGCCTGCTCGGCTCGCAGCGACAGCCACCGTGCGATGCCATCGGCGGCGGCGACCGCGGTCGCGAATGTGGCCTGCAGCAGATAGCCGCCGGTCGGGGCGTCCCAATCGAGCATCTCGCCGGCGGCGAACAGTCCTGGCCATGCCGCGAGCATCATGTTGTCGTCGAGTTCGTCGAGCCGGATGCCGCCTGCCGTCGAGATGGCGCGATCGAGGCCGGCAAGGCCCGTGATGCCGAGGTGCAGCGCCTTGATCCGCGCCGCCAGCGCAGCGGGCGCGAGGGGAATCGGCACGTTGCCGGGCTCGCGCAGCAGCGCCATGGCGACCGGCGACAAACCGGCAGATTTGCGCAGCCATGTGGCGGTCGATTGCTTGCTGCGCGGACGCGACAGCAGCCGCTCGAGCGTCGCATGATCGAGGTCGGGCCTGAGATCGATCTGCAACTCGGCTTTCAGCTCGGGCTTCGACAGCAGATCGCGGATCGCCGGACCCGCCGCGTAGACCGGGCCGCCTTCGAGCCCGCGCGCGGTCACGACCGGTTCGCCGCGGTGGCGGATGCCGCCCGCGGTCAACGCGATGCGTTTCAGCGGAGCCCCCGCGTGTCGCATCCGGAAATGATCGCTCCAGGGGATGTGGACGGCGCAGTTCGATGCCACCAGCGGCTCGATCGCAATACCAGCGGCGGCAAGCATCTCGGCCCATGCCCCATCGGAGCCGAGGCGGGGCCAGCTCGCGCCGCCGGCCGTCAAGAGCACGGCGTCGGCATCGATCTCGACCGGCCCGCTCACGGACGAAAGGTCTGCGACCAGCGGCCGGCGCGTCGTGGCGTGAAAGCCGGTCAGCCGGTGGTTCGTGTGGATCGCGACGCCGAGATCGGCAAGGCGGCCGAGCCACGCCCGCACCAGCGGCGACGCCTTCATGGCGCGTGGAAAGACGCGGCCGCTGCTGCCGACGAAGGTGTCCTGGCCAAGGCGTCCGGCAAATCCACGCAGGTCGTTCGGCGTGAAGTTGCGCAGCGCCATATCGAGCAAGCGGTGCCGCGGCGTATAACGCGCCAGCATGATGTCGAGCGGCTCGGCGTTGGTCAGGTTGAGACCGCCGCGTCCCGCCATCAGCAATTTGCGTGCGGGCGTAGGCTTCTGTTCGTAGACGTCGACGGAGATGCCGTGCACGGCAAGGCGTTCCGCCGCCATGAGGCCGGCCGGTCCGGCACCGATGATGGCGACGCGCCTCGGCGGCAAGCCGGCAGCGATCACCACGTGCCGGTGTTCGCCATCGAGGCCCACGGCTCCGCCGGCTCCTTGCGCGAGCCCTTCTGGAGCAATTCGATGGAGATGCCGTCCGGCGACTTGATGAACGCCATGTAGCCGTCGCGCGGCGGGCGGTTGATCGTGACACCCTTCGCCTGCAGGTCGGCGCAGGTGGCGTAAATGTCGTCCACCTCGAAGGCGAGATGACCGAAGTTGCGCCCCCCCGTGTAGACCTCCGGGTCCCAATTGTAGGTCAGTTCGAGCAGTGGCGCGGTGTCCTCGGCGGCGCGGCGGCGATCGCCGGGCGCGGCGAGGA
>JBKBNR010000046.1:4436-7590 GCA_046295315.1 Hyphomicrobiaceae bacterium | reverse complement strand
GAGCGTGAAACGCCCCTTGTCGTTCTCGGTGCGTCGCATTTCCCGCATGCCGAGCTTTTTGCAGTAGAAATCGAGGCTCTGATCGAGGTCGGTCACACGGACCATGGTGTGCAGGTAGCGCATGGGGGTGCGTCTTTCGTTCTTTATATCGTTTGTGAGCTATCAGTTTCGGGGGGGCACCGCGGCGGATTGTGATCCTCCGTTTGCTCAGTGGGCCTCCCAATCCGCCCCGTTCGGCTTCGTTTTTACGCGGCGCCTCCGACAGCTAGGAAATTATGCCAAGACAAGCAAGTGGCGGCCGACGGGCCAGGATGTTGCGATGTGGCAACAGAGCGATGCGATGTTTTGCAGCCAGATCCTCAGGTCGTCGGGGCGGCACTGTGAATAAACTCTGTTCAACTCGCGTCGCGAGGGCGTGGCTGCCGAGCCAAGTTCATGCCCTCTCTGGACGAATCAGGGGCCGCGTGATTCGCCCTAAAAAATCCACAGTCGATCTGCTGCGCGACTGTTGAATGTCGTTCGCATTGCCGGGTCGTGGCAGTCCTCGGTCGCCCGAAAGGTGCTCGAATACTGCGTCGAAACAGTATGTTAACCAATGTCTACTGATGTTGATATGTGCGGGGTGAACACCATTTCGACGAGCTTTTGCACCAGGGGGGCTACCACTTCGACCCGCGTTTGCTATTCTCCGCCCCGTCGCAACGGGCGCCGCCCTGGAGAGGGGCAATTCGACAGGGTCGGCGTCACGGTGGCATCCAGTACGGGACCTGGCCTCGAGAGGTGGCCCGAACGCCGAGTTGGCAACAGGATTGCCACATGAGGCGATAGTGCAACGTAAACTGTAGTGGGGGTAAGTCGCATGGTGGCAAACAAGCTGCCGTCGGAGCATATGGCGATCGATCCGGCGGAGATCGCCAGAATTGACCGGCGCGACGATCAGAACGTCGAAGTCTTCGAAGTCGCGGGCCAGATCAAATGGTTCGACGCATCGAAGGGGTACGGGTTCATCGTGCCCGACAATGGTCCGACGGATATTCTACTTCATGTGACGTGCCTCAGGGCCGGCGGATACCAGACCGCCTATGAAGGTGCCCGGGTGCACTGCCAGGTCATGCGGCGTCCGAAGGGTATGCAGGCCTTCCGCATCATCTCGATGGACGAAAGCAGCGCCATCCACCCGTCGCAGCTTCCCCAGCGCACGCACGTCATCGTGACGCCGGAGAGCGATTGGGAGCGGGCCATGGTGAAATGGTTCAATCGCGTGCGGGGCTTCGGCTTCCTGACACGCGGCGAAGGAACCCCCGATATCTTCGTCCACATGGAAACCCTGCGCCGGTTCGGCTTCACCGAATTGCGCCCCGGCCAGCTCGTGCAAGTCCGCTGGGGCCATGGCTCCAAGGGCTGCATGGCAGCCGAACTGCGCCCGGATGGCGTTCATTCGAACTTGCCTGCGCTCCAGTGATGTCTATTGTCCGTCGCCAGTGGCAGTAGAGGGCCTGACGGCGATGGCTGGCAAAAGAAGTGCGAAGGGGCCTGCGAGACGCACGGCTCCTTCTTTCGTCGTACCACTGATTCTGATCCTCACCGGTGTGGCGACCGTGTGGATGATACTTCGCAACGCCGATCTGCAGATGGCCGGCCCGCAGCAGGTGAATGTGCCAGCGGCGCGTGAGCCGGCAGCGCCTCATGTCGCCACCGCGCCCTCGGCGCTGACCCTTGTCACCGCCAGCGGCCGCCATCCGATCACGCTCGAGATCGCCGATACCGACCAGAAGCGCATGGTCGGGCTGATGTTCCGCACCAGCCTGCCGTTCGGCCACGGGATGCTCTTCCCTTACGGGTCAGAGCAGGAGATCACCATGTGGATGAAGAATACCTACGTCTCTCTCGACATGGTGTTCATTCGCCGCGATGGTACGGTGCTCCGCGTCGCCCGCAATACCGAGCCGATGTCTGAGGCGATCATCGCCTCGCAAGGTCCAGCCTATGCGGTTCTGGAATTGGTCGCTGGATCGGCCGACCGCTACAGAATCGAACCCGGCAGCAGGATCGAGCACGCGCTGTTCGCCACGCCAGCGGAGCGATGAGGGTTGCAACCACCGCGTAAGGCACGCGAGGCGTTGCGGCGAAGCGCTGACAGGCGAAGTGTCGGCTTGACCGGGACCGCGCAAAACGGCAGTAAACAGCGTCCGGGTGATGCATCCGCCCGGTCAGTCGGGGCGTAGCTCAGCCTGGTAGAGCACCTGCTTTGGGAGCAGGGGGTCGCGAGTTCGAATCCCGCCGCCCCGACCATCGCCAATACCGGCCGTCGTCTCGGGTGCGCGGCGGCCCGGAAAAACGGATGACGATCATGTCGGCACGCATCTACAAGCCAGCGAAATCGGCGATGCAGTCGGGTTATGCGGCGACCAAGCTCTGGGTTCTCGAGTTCGAACCCGAAGCGCCGCGCACCGTCGAACCGCTGATGGGCTGGACCAGTACCACCGACGTCAAGGCGCTGACGCGGCTCGAGTTCGATAGCAAGGACGAGGCCATCGCCTACGCCGAGCGCAACGGCATCGCGTACATGGTGAGCGAGCCGAAGCCGCGGAAGCACCAGCCGAAATCCTACTCCGACAATTTCAAGTTCGGCCGCATCGGCCGCTGGACGCACTAGTTTGCGCTCACGCCGGCTGTTGCGCGCGCCAAGTGGCGCGCGGGCTCGCTCCGCGGGGGCGGCGCACGGGCGCCGGGCCGCGTTGCGGCCTTGGCACTTGCGGTGCCTTGAGTTGTCTCGCGTGTGCTGGCGGCTCCCAAAAGTGGGTCCAGGGACTAGTCCCTGGCGGGGAGCGCGAGGGCGAGCAGCCCTCGCATTTGATCCCTGATGCCTGGCTCACACCCGCCCGAACACGCGACGGAAAATCGTGTCGACGTGTTTGAGGTGATAGGCGTCGTCGAACATGGCGTCGAGCTGTTCATTCGACAGTTTCGCCGTCACGTCCTTGTCGGCCTTGAGCCCGGCAAGGAAATCGGCGCCCGTCTCCCAGGTTCGCATGGCGTTGCGCTGCACGAGCGCATAGGCTTCCTCGCGGCTCGCTCCCGCCTGGGTCAGGGCGAGCAGCACGCGCTGCGAATTGTGCAGGCCGCCGAGCTTGTCGAGATTCTTCTGCATGTT
>JBKBNR010000046.1:0-4426 GCA_046295315.1 Hyphomicrobiaceae bacterium | reverse complement strand
CCAGCGTCACCGTCGCGTCGGGGCCGATCATGCGCTCGACGCTCGAATGCGAGATGTCGCGCTCGTGCCAGAGCGCCACGTTCTCCATCGCCGGCATGGCATACGAACGCACCATGCGCGCGAGGCCGGTGAGGTTTTCGGTCAGCACGGGGTTGCGCTTGTGTGGCATGGCGGAGGAACCTTTCTGCCCCGGCGAGAAATACTCCTCAGCTTCCAGCACCTCGGTGCGCTGCAGGTGGCGGATCTCGATTGCCAAGCGCTCGACCGACGATGCGACGACGCCGAGCGTCGCGAAATACATCGCGTGGCGGTCGCGCGGGATGACCTGCGTGGAAACGGGTTCGGGCACGAGCCCCATCTTCGCCGCGACATGTTCCTCGATCGCGGGATCGATGTTGGCGAACGTGCCGACGGCGCCCGAGATGGCGCAGGTCGCGACGTCCTTCTGCGCCGCGACGAGGCGTTCCCGCGCGCGCTGGAATTCGGCGTGGGCGAATGCCAGCTTGACGCCGAACGTCGTCGGCTCGGCGTGGATGCCGTGGCTGCGGCCTATGGTGATCGTGGTCTTGTGCTCGAAGGCGCGCCTTTCGAGGGCTGAGAGCAGGCGGTCGACGTCCGCGATCAACAGGTCGGCGGCGCGCACGAGTTGCACGTTGAGGCAGGTGTCGAGCACGTCCGACGATGTCATGCCCTGATGCACGAAGCGGGCGTCCGGCCCGACATGCTCGGCGAGATGGGTCAGGAAGGCGATGACGTCGTGCTTCGTGACGCGCTCGATCTCGTCGATGCGGGCGACATCGAACTTGGCCGCGTTGCCCTTTTCCCAGATGTTCGCCGCGGCGTCTTTCGGGATGACACCGAGGTCGGCCAGCGCGTCGGCGGCGTGCGCCTCGATCTCGAACCAGATGCGAAAGCGCGTCTCCGGCTCCCAGATCGAGGTCATCTCCTTGCGGGAATAGCGGGGGATCATCGGCGCCTCACACGGCTTGGAAAAGGGTAGGCGCGACGCCTAGCAAAGCTGGCTGCACCGCGCAACGCAGGCGATGGCGTCGAACCGCGACCCGGCGTGACGTCGAGGGGGCTTGCGCCCTTGTTACCCATTTCAGTTTAGAGGCGTCACCGATGGTGTCGATGGCACCCGGCTCTCATTGCCGGTCGAGCGCGCCGATCGAATAGAGATCGGCGGGCGTCGTCGCCAGATCGAGGCCGACGCGGGCGCAAACGGCGAGCACCAGCAGTGCGAGCAGGGCGCGCAGATGTTCGCCCCTCAGGTTTGCGCCGGCCTTGGCGCCGATCTGCGTGCCGAGCACGCCGGCGACGATGAGAAGCGCGCCGAGCACCACATCGACGCTGTGCAAGACGTAGGCTTGCGAAAGCGTAGTGAAGGCGGCGACGAACATGATCTGATAGAGGGACGTACCGATCGCCTGGTTGGTGCGCATCTTGAGCACGTAGACCATCGCCGGAACGAGGACGAAGCCGCCGCCGACGCCCATCACCGCGGTCAGTGCACCGACCGCGGCGCCGATGGCGAGCACGGGGAGGATGCTGATGTAGAGCCGCGAATGGGGGAAGCGCACGCGCCACGGCAGCCCGTGCACAAAGCCATGACGCGTGCGGCGTCGTCCGGCGGAAACGGCATCGGCGCGAAACATGGCGCCGATGCTCTCGATCAGCATCAGGCTTCCGACGGTGCCGAGGAGCACGACGTAGCAGAGTGCGATGAACAGATCGAACTGACCGGCGGTGCGCAGGGCGGCGACGATCTGCGTTCCGAAAAGTGAGCCGGCGATACCGCTCACCAGCAGCACGTTGCCCATGCGCAGGTCGATATTGCCGCGCACCCAGTGGGCCATGGCGCCAGATACCGACGTTGCCGCCGCCTGATGCGCGCCCGCGGCAATGGCGACGGTCGGTGGAATGCCGAGGAAGATCATCAACGGTGTGATGATGAACCCGCCGCCGACACCGAACAGGCCGGAAAGAAAGCCGACGGCGCCGCCGGCCCCCGCGATCGTCAGTCCGTTGACCGCGACACCCGCGACGGGCAGATAGATACTGAATGTCGACATGCGAGGCCCGATCTCGGCGCAGGCAGGGAGGAGGGGTGCCGACCGAAGCGGCACCTATACCCGACTTATCTTCTCAGAACCTTTCCACCGGCACCGGGCGATTGGTCGCGCGGCATCAGGTCTCGCCGTGGCGCGCCGCGTCAGGTGCGCTGCAAGTCGCGCTGCAGGATCACCGGCCGTTCTGGCTCGGGCGAGATGCACCCTTGTCCCGGCTGGTAGACGAGGCCGAGCGACTGGCAGCGTTCACGCGCGAGATAGGTCCGCACCATGAAGCTGATCGAGAGCAGCAGAACGAGCATCGCGACGACAATGGCGATCGTGCGTAGGTTGGGCATCTCGGCCAAGTCCCTCAGGCTTTTGTGAAGCGTTGCCGCCAACACGATGGCCCCTTCCAGCCGGCGGGCGGCGCCGCGGCATGGTAGACACCGCGAGCGACGGCGCGGGCGAGCACGTTGGCTGCCGCCGCGCCGAGCAGGGCGAGCGCGTGCGGGGTGGCGGGTGGCGCGGTGTGGCATGTCGATACGGCGAAGGCGACATCGCCGTCGAGCGGCGTGTGCACGGGATAGATGGCGCGCGCCAGGCCGGTCTGCGCCATCACCGCGAGGCGGTGCGCCTGGGCTTTCGTCAGGCTGGCGCTGGTGGCGACAACTGCGAGCGTGGTGGCCTCGCCGGCGGAGGGATGCGGAGCGGTGTCCTTCAAGCGCGGCACGAGGGCGTCGTCGGGCAGGGTCTCAGGCCAGCGCTGCCCGCCGAGTTCGCCGCCGGGCGCGCAGGGCGCCGCCCAGAAAATCGCCGTGTCGCCGATCGTGACGCTGCCGACCGGATTGACCGCCACCAGGGCGCCGACGACCGTGCCATCCGGCAGGGTTTGCGATGCGCTGCCGAGACCGCCGCGCAGCGTCGCCGTCGTGGCGCCGTAGCCGGCGCCGGCACTGCCGATCGCGAAGCTGTGGCCGGCGGCTTCGGCGGCTTGCCGGCCGAGCCGTTCATAGGGCGGCGAGGCGCCCCAGGCCTTGTCGCCGCCGTTGGTCAGGTCGAACAGGATCGCCGAGGGGACGATGGGCACGCGCGCATTGCGGACGGCAAATCCGACGCCGCGTTCCGCGAGAACCGATTGCACGCCCGTCGCCGCCGCCAGCCCGAAAGCCGACCCGCCCGAAAGCGCGATGGCGTGAACCTGATCGACCGTTCCGGCGAGCGAGAGCGCATCGCAATCGCGCGTTGCGGCGCCGCCGCCGCGCACGTCGATAGCGCCGACCAGTGGTGCATCGCCGATCAGCACTGTCACGCCGCTCATCAGCGCGGCGTCGTGGGCATTGCCGACGCGCAGTCCCGGCACGTCGGTGATGAGGTTCAAGCGTGGCTGGCCATGGCTGATGATGCTGTCCGTCAAGGTGTTCCGCCGCTCCCGCCGCTCCCGCCGCTCCCGCCGCTCCGCAGACCCCGGGCGGGCACAGGCTTTGTGCAGCCGCCACAGATGCCTTTTTTCACAGCATATGTTCAACTGGACCTTATTGCCCTGTCGAATGTGAAGTTTATTGCACTCGAGATCGCGAAATTTACAATTCCCGCAACATCGGAATAAGTCTTCGCTGGCGCAGTAAGAAACGGAAAAGATTGATAAAGTCGATATTGCATCGCACATCGACCGTGTCTGAATTGCAAGGTCCCGCGATCTGCGGGCGCGCCCCCCTTGCGCAGCCCATTTCTTGTCACAAAATGCTCGTCAATGGCGCTCCGCCGCGATTCGGTGGCGGCGCAACTTCGCCCCGAACCGCTCGAGCCACCGGCCAAGAAGCCGGCGCCGTGAGACCGGAGGGCGGTGGGCGGGGGCTGCGCGGTACGGAACGGACCGACCAGCAGCCACCGCGCGATTGAGAGATCTTTCGAGAGGAACCATGGGTAGTTTCAGCACTATGGCAGCGGCCAGCGACGTGGCCGAGATCAACGAGCGTCTGGAGGCGAGCGCCGATCCCCGCGAGTGTTATCGTCTGGTGCGCGAGCGCATCGCGGCCCGCAAGGACCGTGGCGAACTGGTGCCGGAAGAACTGGTTCGACTGGAGCGCTCGCTTTTCGCCGAATGCAACGCGCAATCGCAGGGCCGCTGAGCCCTTCGGATCGACGTTCTCCGGTCCGGCGGCGCGTTGGCGCGAGCAACTTTCGGCGCTCGACGGCGTGCCGCTCGCACGGCTCGAGGCTGGCTTTTCGGGCGCGTGCCCCGGTCGTCGAGCCCGGGCGAGGCCGGACGGTCATATCAGAGACGCTTGTCAGAGACGCTTGTCAAAGACGATTGTATGAAAAGACGCTCGTACGAGACAAGTGTCCGTCGGCGGCGCGGTTGTGGCTCGGGTCTT
>JBKBNR010000045.1:0-12524 GCA_046295315.1 Hyphomicrobiaceae bacterium | reverse complement strand
CTGGCGCCAGCGCATCGAAGGCCGCACTGTCCTGCTGGTCGACGACGTCATCACCACCGGGGCAACCATTACCGCGGCAACGCGGGCGCTCGCGGCTGCCGGCGCCGCCGATGTCGACGTGCTGGCGCTCGCCCTCGTCACCGATGTCACCGGAACTTTGCAGGCGTGACGCCGCACCGCGTTGCGCCGCGCCTTGCGCAGGGGCGGCGAAGCGTTATCTATTGCAGGTTGGGATTCGACGCACGGACCATCAGATATGGCTAAAGTGACGATCTACACCACCATGTTCTGCCCGTATTGCCACATGGCCAAGGATCTGCTGCACAAAAAGGGCATCGTCTTCGAGGAGATCGACGTCAACACGCGCGCCGGGCTGCGCGCCGAGATGCGAGAGAAAGCGGGCGGCCGCAACACCGTGCCGCAGATCTGGATCGGCCAGCACCATGTCGGCGGCTGCGACGACCTCTACGCCCTGGACCGCGCCGGGCGGCTCGATCCGATGCTCGCCAGCTGATTTCGACGCCGGAGGTTCGGACTGCGATGAACGCGACCGCAGATGTGCCTGCGAAAAGCGCATCGTCCGGCAGATTTCGTGCCGGACTTGTGCAGATGACGGCGACGCGCGACATCGATACCAATATCGCTGACGCGAGCGCGCTGATCCGCAAGGCCGCCGCCGAAGGCGCCAATTACGTACAAACCCCGGAAATCACCACCTTGATGGAACTCGACCGCGAGCGGCTGTTCCGCGCCATCGCTCCCGAACGGGATAGCCGCGCGCTCGGTGTGTTCTGCGATCTGGCGCGTGATCTTCGCATCTGGCTGCACATCGGCTCGATGGCCGTGAAAGTCGAGGACGAGCGCCTCGCCAACCGATCCTACGTCATTCGGCCGGATGGCACGATCGCCGCTCGCTACGACAAGATCCACATGTTCGATGTCGATCTGCCGAACGGCGAGAGCTACAAAGAAAGCCGCAACTATCGCCCCGGCGCTTCCGCCGTCGCTGTCGATCTGCCGTGGGGGCGCATGGGCCTCACAATCTGCTACGATCTGCGCTTTCCCGGCCTGCACCGCGCCCTCGCGCAGGCCGGCGCCGTCATGCTCGCAGGTCCGGCCGCATTCACCAAGACCACCGGCGAAGCGCATTGGCACGCCTTGCTGAAGGCCCGCGCCATCGAAGCGCAATGCTATGTGCTGGCCGCCGGGCAGACCGGCATGCACGAGATCGGCCGTGCGACCTACGGTCACAGCCTGATCGTGGCGCCATGGGGCGAGATCATCGCCGACGCCGGAACCGAGATCGGCACGGTCCTGGCCGACATCGACATGGCGCAGGTTGCGGCCGTGCGCTCCCGCGTGCCGTCGTTGATCCACGACCGCCCGTTCGACGTCGTCGTCGAGACGGGGGCTATTACATCGGGGCAGCACGTCGACGCGGCAAGGAGCGCCAATTCCGCGTGATCCGATACGTGCTCGAATGCGCCGCCGGCCACAGCTTCGAATCCTGGTTCCAGTCCAGCGCCGCCTATGACCGGCTGGAGGCAGCGGGCGAACTGCGTTGCGCGCACTGCGGCAACGGTGAAGTGCGCAAGGCGCTGATGAGCCCGCGTATTGCCGCCCATCGCTCCTCCGAACGAGACGCGGAAAGCACGTCGGACGAAAGCCCGCGGCAGACCTCACTGACGCCCGCCGCCGCAGCTCGATCACATGGCGTGCTAATGGCGCCGGAGTCAGCCGAACTGCGCGAGTTGCGAACCGCGTTTCGCGCCATGCGCGATGCCGTGCTCGCCAATTCCGAATACGTCGGGCCTCGCTTCGCCGAGGAGGCGCGGCGCATTCATTTCGAGGAAGCGCCCGACCGCGGCATCTATGGCGAGGCGACGGCCGAGGATGTGAAATCGCTGGCCGAGGACGGCATCGATGTGCTGCCCCTGCCACGCCTGCCGGAAGATCACTCATGATCGGTTGCGCGGGCCGCGCTACATCGCTGCCAGGATGACGAGTGTATGGCGCACGGCGCCGTCGACATCGCCGGACCGGTGGGTCGCCTCGGAATAGCCGGCCGGAGTCCAGCCGTAGCTCTCGCCGTCGTGGTGCCACACACCGCGAACGTGTCCGCGCCGATCGACCGTGACGCCACCACACGGACCGATGGTGATCGAATAGCCGCGCAGCCGCAGGATCTCGTGTTGCACGAGGCGATGGCGCAGCAATTCCAGTTTTTCTGCCCTGCTCATAGCGCACGCGGCTCTTCGTCGATGGTCGCCGGAAACACGGCCGAGGCAGCATCACGCTACCTTCGCACCGCAATATGCTATGCGTTCAATTTGCTCGAACTTCAAAGCATAACGCTGTGCGAAGTTATTCATTCCATGCCGTCGGCGATGAAATTTCGCACCGCATTTCGCACGACATTGAGGGGCATTGGGGATGCCGGCGAAATCGCCGCTTAACCAAGCCGCTGCCGACACCGCGGTCAAACCACGGCCACGCTCAAAGTGCCGACACCCTCGACGCCTCCCGACAGCACATCGCCCCGCGAGACGCGGCCGACGCCCGCCGGTGTGCCCGTTAGAATGACATCGCCCGCCTGCAATTCGAACACCTGCGACAAATGCGCGATCTGTTCGCCGACGCTCCAGATCATCATCGCGAGATCGCCGGTCTGCCGCCGGACGCCGTTCTGGTCGAGCCATATGGCGCCGCGATCAGGGTGGCCGGTCGTCGCTGCAGGATGCACCGCCGAGCATGGCGCGGAATGCTCGAACGCTTTTGCCGTATCCCATGGCCGTCCGAGGCGTTTCGCCTCCGCCTGCAGATCGCGCCGTGTCATATCGAGTGCCACGGCATACCCGAAGACGAGCTGCAAGGCTTCTGCCGCCGCGATCGCGGTGCCGCCCGAGCCGAGACAGACCGCCAGTTCGATCTCGAACTGCACGTCCTGCGACAGAGACGGATAGGGAAAGACGCCGTCGTTGCGCAGGTTGTCGGGATTTTTCTGGAAGAAGAACGGCGGCTCGCGATCCGGATCGTGGCCCATCTCGCGCGCGTGGTCGGCATAGTTGCGGCCGACACAGTAGACGCGGTGCACGGGGAACGAGAGATGGCTGCCGACGATCGGCAATGCGGCCCGAGGGGACGGGGGAAAGACAAATGACATCGGATATCCCGCTGACGTAACGGCAATCCGCCGAACATAACGCCCAGAGCTTCTGGCCGAAACGAAAAAGCCCCCGGCGCGACGGGCGCCGGGAGCTTTCGAACTGCATCGAACGAGGATGTCGCGCCGTTACTTCGCCGCTTCCTTGATGATGTCGGCGAGCAACTGGTCGATCTGGTCGACCGCTTCGCGCGACTTTTTCGACGGACCGGCAACCGGCTTGCGATAGCCGACGTGGACGACGCCCGGTTTGGCGTTCAATTCATAGACAAACACGATGTACGGGCAGTTGACGATATTCTGCGGGCTGGCACTGATCGCATCATGCGTCAGCTTGGCGGCGCAGAACTGCATGTACTCGGCGTCCTTGTACGGCGACTTGGCGCCGCTGTCCGTCACCGATCCCACGGCTTCACTGGTCCGCTCCAGCATCTTGTTGAACTGGCCGACATAGTCGACGACATAACCGCGGTTGACGATGGCGTCCTTGAGATCGTCGCGAACCTCGGCAAAGGTGCCTTCCCGCGTCGACTCGGCAAATCCCAGGCTGTCGGCCTGCACGCCCGCGGCGAGCGTCACCGAGGCCAATGCGGCAAGTACGATACTCTTGATGTTCATGTTGCTTCTCCCGTTTTCCAAAGTCCGTCCCTCAGGGAACCAGATGCAGCGTCGGGCCGTCGGCGGATGAGGTCCGCGAGACCTCAGGGACGGAGCGCCGTTCGAACGGCACTCGCGCTGGATCGACACCCAGGTTGCCGGCAGATTGAGCGTTGCCGCGCGCCGTTTCAGTGACTGTCGCCCAAACCCGGGCCGCCGCCGTTGACCTTGCTCAAGATCAGACTTTGAAAGCCAACATGTCGCGGGGCGCGGCCGCGGGGCGGGGCGGGGCGAGGCGCGGAGCGGCGCGCGACGCCGGGGACCCGTAACGGATGGTCAGCGCCCTTTGAAGCCGGTCGCCAGAACGTAGAGTTCCGCTGAATCGGCGCGGCTCGCCGGCGGCTTGATGTGTCGCACGACAGCGAAATTGCGCTTCAGAAGATCGAGCAGGTCGCGCTCGGTACCGCCTTGGAAAACTTTGCAGAGAAAAGCGCCGCCCGGCGTCAGAATCTCGACCGCGAAATGGGCCGCCTGCTCGGCCAGCCCCATGATGCGCAGATGGTCCGTTCGGGTGTGGCCGACGGTCGGCGCCGCCATGTCCGATAGCACGAGGTCGGCAGCGCCATCGCGCAGCAACTGCCGCAGTTGGTCTTCCGCGGTCTCGTCGGTGAAATCGAGCTTGAGAAAGTCGACGCCCGGTATCGCCTCGACGTCGAGATAGTCGATAGCGACCACCTGACCGCGCCCCGCCCCGCTGCCCGTCACCGCCTTGACGCGCTCGGCGGCGACCTGGCTCCACCCGCCCGGCGCCGCACCGAGATCGAGCACCCGCATGCCGGGTTTCAGCAGCCGGTATTTGTCGTCGATTTCGGAGAGCTTATAGGCGGCGCGGGACCGCAACCCATCGCGTTTGGCGGCGGAGACGTAAGGATCGTTCAACTGCCGTTCGAGCCACCGCGCCGACGACACGCTACGGCGCTTCGCCGTCTTGACGGTAACGTGCATCTGCCGCTGCCCGCCGCGCGGACCCGACACACGCCCTGAGCCACCTCCCGACGCACCTCGGCCGGAACCCTGGCCACCCTTTTTCATTAGTCGGCCTTTTTGCTCGGCGACGCCCGGCCGTTCAACCGGCGTCTTGATGGTTGCGCATGCGCCGACGCCGGCGGCCAGCGCGATATACGCCATCCTCGACCATCAGCTGCATCAGAATACCCTCGCGAAGCCCGCGATCCGCGACACGCAGGCGCGGCGCCGGCCAGACGCGCAACAGCGCCTCCAGGATCGCGCATCCGGCGAGCACCAGATCGGCGCGGTCGCGACCGATACAGGGTTCGGCGATCCGCTCGGCATACGTCCGGTCGAGCAGCCCGTAGGTGACCCGCCGCGCGTCCTCGGTTTCCAGCCAGCAGCCGTCGACGCGGTTGCGGTCATAGCGCTCTAGCCCGAGATGGACACCCGCAACCGTGGTGACAGTTCCCGAGGTGCCGAGCATGTGCACGCGCCGCCCTGCGATGCGATCGGCGAAGCGATGCTCGGCTTCGAACGGTTGCAGCATGGCGACGACATGATCGACCATCGCCTCGAACAACGCCCGCGTCACATGCCGGCCGCCGAAACGCTCCGACAAAGTCACGACGCCGACCGGCAGCGACGTCCAGGCGGAGATCGCGGACTGCACCTCGAGCTTGTCGGCGAGTGCGGAGGCGCGGCGGCCCCGCTTCGTCAGGTCGAGCCAGATCAGTTCGGACGAGCCGCCGCCGATGTCGAACACCAGCGCAAAATCGCCCGTCGGATCGACCAGCGACGCGCAGCCGGAAACAGCGAGCTTGGCTTCGCCTTCGCGGCTGAGAATCTGGATATCGAGGCCGGTCGCCTCGCGCACACGGCCGAGAAACTCGCTGCCGTTGCCGGCCACCCGGCAGGCTTCCGTCGCCACGAGCATGGACCTGCGGACCCGATGGCGGTCCATCTTGCCGGCGCAGACGCGGAGAGCATCGATGGTGCGCGACATGGCGACGTCCGACAGCCGGCCCGACTGCGAAACGCCTTCGCCGAGACGGATGATCCTTGAGAAGGCATCGATGACACGGAAACCGCGCCGCGAGGGCCGCGCCAACAGCAGTCGGCAATTGTTGGTGCCGAGATCGAGCGCGCCGTATACCGGATCGTCGTCGTCGCGGCCGAAGCGGCCGCCGCTCTGGCCGTTCGGGCGCGTGCCCGCCATAGGTGCGCCCGTCCGCCAGAGTGCCGCTGAAGTTGCAGCCTCGCCATCCGCCGCTTTACCTGCCGCACCGAGCGACCCGGGGGCACCAGGAGTGCCCTCGTCGTCCTGTAGCCCTTCCACGAAACCTTCCCCAGCGCCTGGCTCCGAGCCGCACGACTGTGCGACTGCCGCATCAAGCGTCTTCTGGATTTGAACTTGGCTCCAATGTAACAGGTCGAGGCGGCGCGTAAAGCCGATGCTGCATGATGCTGAATGGAAGGTGTTTGCCGATGCCGGTCCCGATGTCGAATGCGGCGGCACTAGCCCAACCTCGTGAACCGCGCGCGTCTCGGCACTTGATGGGTCTTGCCGGGCTTTTGCTGGTTCAGGTTGCATCGGCACCGCCTTATGCGCCGGTATCCGCCGAGACGCGGCCGTCCGCTCGCGCCGTGCTCGACGCCACTGCGGCCAGGCGCCTGCTCGACGGTTATCGCGATCATCTGGCCGCCATCGACGGCAACGACCTCGTCTGGCGCGACGGCTCGCGAATGCCTCTCGACGATGGACGTGGCGTGAAGCCGTTCGACGACTGGCTCGCCGCCCCCGACATCGAGGACATGTTCCATCTGCCCTATCCAGCGGCGGGCAGCGCCGCCATCGCTCCCCCGCCGCAAGCCGATCCCGGTCGCGCGCGCCACGCGGCGTTCTTCGACAAGGTCTACGGCGATTGCCGCAACGGCGGCGTCAAAGGCGATCTCGTCGACGTCGTCTGGCTGCCGCGCAAATACGGCAAGCGCCTTCAGGTGACGCGCATCAACGGCGTCGCGGCGCGACTAGCCGCCGTCAGCCGCGAACTCGACGCCCTGCCCTCTGCATTCGACAAATTCCTGCTGCCGCCGGCCGGGACCTTCAACTGCCGCGGCATCGCCGGAACCGACCGGGTTTCCGCGCACGGCCACGCCATCGCGATCGACCTCGCTACGGCGCACTCCGACTACTGGCGCTGGTCGCGCGCTGATGCCAGCGGCCGGCCCGTGTGGCGCAACCGCATTCCGCTGGAAATTGTCGCCGTGTTCGAAAAACACGGCTTCATCTGGGGCGGCCGCTGGCACCACTATGATACGATGCATTTCGAGTACCGGCCCGAGCTGCTGCCGCCCACCACGCCCTTGCCGTAGCTCTCATGCCGCCCCGCTGCCTGCCGCAACATCGCGAATGCGCACGACGCTGCGCCCGCCGCCGCGCTTTTCGACGCGCACCTGTACAGGAATCCGCTCGATCATGCCGGCGACGTGTGTGACGACGCCGACCTTGCGGCCCGTGCCCTGCAGGCCTTCGAGCGCATCGATCGCCATGTCGAGCGTATCGGCGTCGAGCGCTCCGAACCCCTCATCGATGAACAGCGTATCGACGAACGACAACCGGCCTTCGAGACCCGAGAGCGCCAGCGCCAGGCCGAGCGAGACGAGGAAGCGTTCGCCGCCCGAAAGCGACCGCGGCGTGCGCACTTCGTCACCCATGTCGCGGTCGACGACTTCGAGCGACAGATCGGAAAACGTGCCACGGCGCAGCACATAGCGCGGGTTCAACGCCGCGAGCTGCTGGTTGGCGAGGTGCACCAGATGGCCGAGCGTGATGCCCTGCGCGAAGCGGCGGAACTTCGCGCCGTCCTTCTGCCCGATCGCCGCATCGACATCGCGCCAGACCGAGGCCCGCTCGCGAAGCGGCACGATCTCGCCATCGAGCGACGCCACCTTGCGGCAGAGTTCGTCGTCGGCTTCGAGCCGCGCGCGAACCGCCGCAAGCGCATTGCGCTCCGCCTCGATGCACCCCTCGAGGTCCGCCAGCCGCGCGGCGGTGCCCGAGATGTCGCGGTCACCCGCCACCGCGCTCAGGTTCTGCCGGGCCGCCGCCGTATCGGTACGCCGCGCGTGCAGAGTCGCCGCAGCGGTCGCGACATCGCGGTCGATCCGGGCGAGCCGCGCCTCGATCTCCGGCGCCGCACCGGCTGCCGCAAGTATCGACAACGCCGCCGCGACTTCAAAACCGCGCTGCATCGCCTCCTGTGCGAGTTGCGCGTTCGCCGCCGCTGCTCGCTGCATGGCATCATCGCGCCGCTCTGTGGTCTGCTGCCACTCGGCGAGCCGCGTGATCGCCCGCCCGATGAGTTCGTCGTGCCGCTGCCGCGCGTGCTGCAATCGCGCGCGGGCTTCGTCGCGGGTTTGCAGCACCCGGCTGCGATGGCTCTCCGTCGCCTCGCCGCCGAGCAGACCGGCGCGCCGCTCTCTCAGTCCAGCGACGCGGGCTGCTTCGCTCGTCTCGCGCTTGCTGTCGCTGTCCAGCATCCGCCGCGCTTCCGGCAACAGCGCGTCCACTGCGGTGGCACGCTTGGAGAGCGCCTCGACATCGGCATCCAAGACGCGCCCGTCGTCGAGCGTTCGGGCATAGGCAGCAGCGGCATTCCGCAATGCTTCGACAAGGCCATCGCGATCCTCATCCAGCAGTCTCGGATCGACCCGAGCTGCGCCAATGTGCGGCGCCAGTTGAGCGCGCGTGCGCGCCGACTGAGACGAAATCCCCTCAATCCTCGTCCGTGCGACCTCGCGTTGCTGGCGCTTGTCGGACAACTCAACTTGAAGTCCGGCGCGCCGCTCCTTCAGCGCCGCAAGGCTTCGGCTCAATTTCGCGTGTTCTGCTTGCAGCCTCGCACGCTTCTCCGCCGATCTCTGCGCCGCAGCCAGCGCGGTCGAAACCCGCTGCTGTTCCTGCGCAAGCGACACATGCAGTGCGCGCCGAGGCCCGGCTGGCTGCAAGGGAACCTCGCGCTCGACGACATCGGCGATCGCCAAGCGCCTCGCGATGTCCAGCAGCACCGCTCGCGCTTGCGCATAGGCTTGCGCGGCGTTCGACATGTCGAATTCCGCATCGGCGATGCGCGACGCCGCGAGCGAAGCATCTGCATTCGCCTGCGCGAGATCGCGCACGGCGGCATCACGCGACGCTTCCATCTCGACGATCTCGCGATCGAGCGCCGCCTTTCGCTGGCGGACTTCGCCGGCGAGCGCGATGCTGGTGGCGTCATCGGCCAGCGAGGGATGATCGCGCGAGCCGCATACGGGGCACGGTTCGCCTTCGACGATCGCTGCGCGAAGATCGGCAGCCTTCTCAGACAGGGTTGCATTCGCAAGATCGACGAGCGCATTCATTTCCTCACGCGCGCGTGTCAGTTCCGCAAGTCGCGCCAATGCCTCGCTGCGCGACGCCTCGCAACGCGCGACAGCCTGCGTCGCCGCGTTGCGACGTTCGAGTGCTGCATCGCGCGCGTGAGATGCAGCACTGAAGCGCTGTGCGATGTCGTCGATGTTGACCAGCGTCGACTGCGTGAGCTCGACATCGCGCAACCTCGCGCCAAGGCAATTGATCTCGTCGGAGCTTGCGGCATTGGCAGTGTCGGCCAACTCGGCCTCGGCCCGTTGCAACGCTTCTGCGATCTGCCCCGCATCAGCGTCGACCGAAGAGATCGCCTCCGCGATGCCAACCATCGCGGCGCCTGCATCCCGCGCTTGTGTTTCAACGTCTCGCAGCGCGGCCACGTCCTCACCGTGGCGCCGCACCAGCGCGACAATCTCGGTCAGCCCTTGCGACAGCATCGCGAGGCCAGGTGCAGCGGCGAGCGCGCGGTCGATTTCGGCCTTGCAGCGCGTCGCGTCGGCGAGCTGGCCCGCAATTTCGCTCTGCTCGGTCTCCAAGTCTCGAAGCGCCGTCTTGCGAGACTCGACGGCGGCTCGCAATTCGATCAATTGAGGTTCGGCGAACGCGATCTCATCGTCGAGGCGTGCCGCCGCCGACCAGATTGGTTCGTGTTCGCGCACGGTTCGTTCGAGTTGCTGCTCATCTTCGAGCGCCATCTCCAACGCCACCTTCGCCTCGTCGCTGGCACGGCGCGCCGCGTCGGCCGACGTCTTGCGCTCATCCGCAGTACGCTCGAGCGCCGCCGCTTCTTCTTGCAACGCCGCAGCCTGCTCGGCGAGGCGTCGCAGCGGCTCGACCTTCGCGAACATCGCCAATCGTTCGCGATCCGCGGCTGCGCCATCGAACGTCTGTCGCGCCGCCATCAGTACATCGAGGGCATCCGCTTCGCGCTTCTCAGCGATAGCCAACGCCTGTGAAGCCTTCACAATCGCATCTACCGCGTCGCGCTCGGCCTTCAACTCGTCGAGGCGCGAACCAGCATCTGCAGCCGACTGCTCGGCAGCGCTGCGATCTTCGGCACTCATCAGCCCGATGTCGTCGCGGCGCTTCTGCAAGGATTGCAGCTCTCCATCGATCTCGGCGCGGCGGCGATACACTTCGCTCGATATGCGCGAATAGATGGCCGTACCGGTGATCTTTTCGAGCAGCTCGGCGCGATCGGCTTCACTCGCCAGCAGGAACGCATCGAACTCGCCCTGCGCGAGGAGTGCGGTGCGCCGGAATTGCTCGAAGGTCAACCCGGTGCGCTCGACGACGGCCGCGAGCACGTTCTTGGCTCCTGCCGCTACGCCATCACCTGATGGCAGCAGCGAGAGTGTGCGGTCTGGTTCCTGTGCCTTGCCCGTCGGCTTGCCACGCGCACGCCGCACCGTCCATCGCGCCCGATAGCTGATGCCATCCATACCGAGAAAATCAACTTCAGCGAAACCTGCCGACGCATTTCGGCGAAGAATGTTGACAGGGTTGGTCTCTGTGATCGCGTCACCACTCACGTCGATCACATTCTTTTCGTTACTGCCGCCTTTCGTGCGCGGATACTGCCCGTAGAGCGCCAGACACAACGCATCCAGCATCGTCGATTTACCAGCACCTGTATCACCCGTGATGGCGAACAGCCCGGTGCTGGCGATCGGCTCGGCCGTCAAGTCGATCTCGAATGGCTCAGCGAGGCTGGCGAGGTTCTGACCGCGGATCGCTAGAATGCGCATGCCTATTGCTCTCCGCTCGCTGCCGCGTAAGCCTCGTGAAATGCCGCAACGTGTGCTGGCGACGGCGCGCCGCCGTGCTCACGTTCGAAGGCCTGCGCGAACAGCGTGTCTGGCGAGAGCGACGACAGCTGCGCCATCGGTTCGTTCGCCGCCGCAACGGTTGCCCCGCTTGCCGCCGCTTCGACGGTCGACGCGACGAGCCGCACCGGAAACGCTTGCAGAACCGCATCGAGTTCAGCGCGAAAGCCCGGCGGTAAACCTTCGCGGCTCAGGCAGAGTTGCACGAACGGCCGCCATTCGAGTGGCACGTCGGCCGGCAAGGCGAGCTCGGCGAGGTGAGCCGCCACATCGGAAAACCGCATCACGCCCCGTTCGGGCACCCGCAGGAACGGCACCGGACGCGGCAATGGGATGTGCTCGATCCGCGTCGCATCGCCATCGAGCGTCAGCAGCGTGACGCCGTGCGCATAGCCGAGTTCCGCCGCCGACAGCGGCAACAGTGAGCCGCTGTAGCGGATCGTCTCGCGACCAATCGCCTGCGCGCGATGCAGATGACCGAGGGCCACATACCGCGCCGCTTCAGGAAAAATCGACGCCGGCACCGCGTGCTGTCCGCCGACCAGAATACGCCGCTCCGCACCCTCCGACTCGAGGCCGCCCGCAACATGCAGATGGCCCATCACGATCAGCGGCAAAGGGCTCGCCAGTGCGCCTGATCGCTCCGCGATCTCGGCGTAGAGCGCCCGCGTCGCCTCGACGACCGGCGAAGAACCATCGTCCGTCACCAGCGACGCGAGCGGCGGCAGACATCCTGCCGTCGGATATGACACCGCCAGCACGTTCGCGACGGCCTCACCCGACGCATTGCGCAAAGCCACGAGATGGCGCCCTGCGTCGATCATGCCGCCACGACGGCGCACGCTGCCGACGACGTGCACGCCGAGCGATTGCAGCACGACATGCGGCGCTTCGAGCCGGCCCGCCGCGTCGTGGTTGCCCGCAGTGACGACGATCTGCAGCGCCGGCCGCGCCGCCTTCAGTTTCACGATCGTCGCATAGAAGAGCCGCTGCGCCTCGCCGGAAGGATTCTGGTGGTCGAACACGTCGCCCGAAATCAGCAGCGCATCCGCCGCGCGCGCTTTCACCACATCGACCAGCGCGTCGAGAACGGCGGCGTGCTCATGGTCGCGCGCGTATCCGGCGAGCGTCTGCCCGATGTGCCAGTCGGCGGTATGAATGATGCGCATCATCCTGGCGGCGCCTCCCGAATCAGAAGGCTGAGAGCATAGCGTTCAATTCGGACAGATGCGGGCGCCGCGATGCTCATACGGTTGCACATGCAAAAGCCGCGACGGGACAGCGCCCGCCGCGGCTTTCGATGCAACGCGGATCGGCAAATCAGAATTCAAGGGAAATCATTTGATGCCCGTCGAGCACCGGCAGCCGGAAAACCGTGTAGGCGCCCTCGCGGCGGGCGTCGACCGCGCGGCCTTCAGGCACGAGCACGGCGCGCCGCACCGCTTGCGGCGTCTTCACGCGGACGTCGAGGTTCGCCACCGGGATCACGTCTTCGATCACGTCGAAGGCTTGGCCGCGG